>JAFWXS010000097.1 GCA_017517925.1 Bacteroidaceae bacterium
CGGAGTACCTTCAGAACTATCTGAACGAGTTTTGTTGGAAGTTCAACAGAAGGAACTTTGGCGAAGCACTGTTCGACAGGCTTATGGTGGCTGCTGTTTCATACAAAAATCAATTTAGGTATAACATTGAGTAATCATTATTTTTAATTTTCAATTTTCAACTTTCAATTATCAACTATTATGATACGCTGGGGAGTCATCGGATGTGGCGAAGCCACAGAAAAGAAGAGCGGACCCGCCTTCCAACAGATAGAGGGGTCGAAGATAGAGGCCGTCATGAGCCGCAGTGCCGAACGCGCACGCTCCTATGCCGAGCGCCACGGCATAGGCAAGTGGTATACCAACGTGATGGACATCATCGACGACCCCAACGTCAATGCCATATACATCGCCACCCCACCCTCGTCGCACGCCACCTACGCCATCATGGCACTCCGTGCCGGCAAGCCCGTGTACATAGAGAAGCCCATGGCAGCGAGCTACGAGGACTGCATACGCATCAACCGCGCCAGCGAGGAGACCGGCGTACCCTGCTTCGTGGCCTACTACCGCCGCTACCTCCCCTACTTCAAGAAGGTGGAGGAGCTCATCCCCCGTGTGGGCAAGGTCATCAACGTGCACATACGCCTGGCGCAGCCCCCCCGCGAGTTTGACGGCTCTACGGGTGCCAACATGCCTTGGCGCGTACAGGCCGACATTGCCGGCGGTGGCTACTTCTACGACCTCGCCCCCCACCAGCTCGACCTCCTGCAACACTACTTCGGCTACATCATCGAGGCCAAGGGCTATACCGCCAACCGTGGCGGGCTCTACACCGCCGAAGACAGCATCAGCGCCACCTTCCGCTTCGACTCGGGCCTCGTGGGCAGCGGCTCATGGTGTTTCGTGGCACACGAGAGCGCACGCGAAGACCGCATCGAGATCATCGGCGACCAGGGCATGCTCTGCTTCTCGGTCTTCACCTACCAGCCCATCGAGTTGCACGACAGTACCGGCCACCACGAGTTCACCGTACCCAACCCCGAGCACGTGCAGCAACCCCTCATCGAGAACATCGTACAGCACCTGCAGCGGCAAGGCATCTGCACCTGCAACGGCCTCAGCGCCACCCCCACCAACTGGGTGATGGACCGCATATTGGGAAAAATTTAACCATATATTGACCAGCCATCGTATAAGCATAAAAGAACAGGGGCCATCCTTGAAGGACAGCCCCTTTATCTTTATCTATAAGGGATAGACTTACTCTGCAGTTGTCTCCTCTACTACGGGAGCATCGAAACCGGGAAGAGTCTCGGGATTCACTGCATTGTCATTGATGGCATTCTCCATCAGCACACTATCATGACCGAGCTCTACGCGACCGGGCAAGCTCCAAGCAGCAGCGATACTGAGCAATGCAATAGCGATTGCCAATGTCCATGTAGCCTTCTCAAGGAAGTCTGTGGTCTTGCGCACACCCATAATCTGGTTTGAAGAAGCGAATGATGAAGCCAAGCCACCACCCTTAGAATTCTGAATCAGCACGATGCCACACATGAGCACCGAAACGATTACAAAAAGTACGATGAAAAGTAAATACATATTCTATTTTAAGTTGTTATTAATAATCAATTTTTCCAAAAATCTGATTTGGTCTGCAAAGTAAGCGTTTTTTTCGGGGAATTGCAAATATAAACTCCGAATAATTTCGAGAGCACGCGAATATTTGCGTTGTTTGATATAAATCTTGGCCAAAGTTTCTGTAAAATAGCTCTCATCGAGCGATTCTTCGATATTCTCCGAGAGGCTTGCCTTAGGCGATTCAGCAGGAGTGGAAGGACTATCTTCGGCACTTCGTTCCGATATCAGCGATAGGGCTCTCTGCACACTATCAGACTCACTACCACCAAGAGAAGACATGGGCTCGATGGCCGACGGGACAGAAGTCTCATCACCCGAAAGGAACATCGTGGCATAGTCGCCCACAGTCTCTATAGGCAACAACCTGTCGTCAGCATGTTCCTCGGGAAGGGTACCAAGAAAAGCATCGATAAGGCTCATAGTACGGTCCACGGCGGGTTCTTCGATGAGCTCTTCAGAATCGTCCGCCACTACCCTATCGGTATAGCCTTCGATGAGGCGACATAAGGCACGACGGTCGCTCACGTAAAACACCGAGCGGCGCAGCTCGGCCCCGAAGTCGGGGTCGTGAAGGAGATACATGTTGTGGAGCATGAGCAGCCTCGCCGTCTGAAAATCGGGATAGCGGGCTACGATGCTGCGCAACTCATACAGAGTATCGCGACAGAGCAGTTCGGGATGGTTGATGAGTGTACCTAAGACCATACCCTACCAGTTAGCTACTGTAGCATTGAAGATTTGTTCCACTATCTCGTCGATAATCTGAGTCACGAGCTCCTCCTGCACATCGTTGAGTTGCTGCGATGAGTCAAACTCACGGCTGGCAGAGAACTGACGTTCAAAGTCTTCGGCATGATTCTTGGTATTCTCGAACTTCACCTTGACAGACATCTTGAGCTGCATCATCGAGGCGTAGCCGTCTGAGGAGATGGACTTGTTTACCTGGTCATAACCGGTAATCTCTCCCGAGAGGATGAGGTCGCCTCCACGATTTACCTGCTGTAGCTTGGTCTGATTCACATACTTGTCGCTCAGCGCGTTGTTGAACATGCTCTCCATCGGCCCCCACTGGTAGAGTGCACGGTTGGGGAAGTTGTCGATGGTAATGGTCTTGATGATATCGTAGTTGATAGATGCACCGTTGAACTTATACGAGATGGTGCAACCCACCAGCACGAATGCCAGCACGAAAGCGAGCAAATGGTGTAGCCTGCGGTAAGTCATGAGGTCAAAAGTCTTCGAGGTTATACTCCTTTATCTTGCGGTAGAGCGTGCGCTCCGATATCTTCAATTCCTGTGCTGCGAGCTTGCGCTTGCCGCGATTGCGCTGCAAAGCCTTGCGAATGAGCTCTTTCTCGGCATCTTCGATGGAGAGGGTCTCCTCTACATATTCCTCGGTGTCCTGGTATTCGTAATCATCGTGCTCCTTCTTAGCGCTGATAGCTATAGCACGTGTTGCAGGCAAGGGATTGTCCACATAGGTGAGTTCATCGGTTGGCATGTAGGATGCAGCCTTGCGGGCTGTGGACATTTCACCTCCCATAAGAGCATTGACCTGACGCTTCAGCTCGGCCATATCCTGACGCATGTCGAAAAGTACTTGATAGAGTATCTCGCGCTCGCTCTCGAAGGTCTTGCCCTGCGAGGCCTTGACACCTGCAATCATCGGAAGACTACTCTTCACCTCGGGCAGATATTCGCGTAATACCTCTTCGGTAATCTCGCGCTGCGTAGAAAGGAGCGTTATCTGCTCGGTTACATTCTTGAGCTGGCGTATATTACCCGGCCAAGGATAAGCAGTCAGCAATCGCTTGGCATCCTCGGTAAGCTGCACGGGGGGCATAGTATAGCGTTCCGACACATCGGAAGTAAACTTGCGGAAGAGCAGGAAGATGTCGTCCGGCCGTTCACGCAGTGCCGGCACCTTGACGGGGATAGTGCTCAACCTATAATAGAGGTCTTCACGGAAGTCTCCACGTGCTATGGCCTCCACGAGGTTTACATTGGTAGCAGCCACGATGCGCACGTTGGTCTTCTCCACCTTCGAGGAGCCCACCTTGATATATTCGCCCGACTCGAGCACACGCAACAATCGCGCCTGTGTGGAGAGGGGCAGCTCGCCTATCTCGTCGAGGAAGATGGTACCGTTGTTGGCCTCGGCAAAATAACCATTACGCTCGTCGATAGCACCTGTAAAGGCCCCCTTGACGTGACCGAAGAGTTCGGAGTCAATAGTACCTTCGGGGATGGCACCGCAGTTGACGGCAATGTACTTGTTGTGCTTGCGGGCGCTGTTCTGATGGATGATTTGCGGGAAATGCTCCTTACCCACACCACTCTCACCGGTAACCAATACCGAAAGGTCGGTAGGAGCCACCTGCATGGCAATATCGATGGCACGATGCAACCCCTCGGCATTGCCTACAATGCCGAAGCGCATTTTGATTTTCTGTATTTCCTTGCTATCCAATGGTTAGTTTTTAAGTTTGTGAGTTCTTGAGTTTCAAGACATAGCAACTTACAAACTTATAAACTCAAAGACTCATATGAGCGGCAAACGGGGCTCGAACCCGCGACCCTCAGCTTGGGAAGCTGATGCTCTACCGACTGAGCTACTGCCGCATACCCAAATGATACGATTCTCGTTACAAGGTGCGAAGTTAGCCATATTTTCGGAAACCTACAAACGGAATGCCGTTTTTTTAGATTCTTTACCCATGTGTATACGGGAACATCGTCCCTTTTTCTTTCCATACGGACCGTAAAAACGGGCATTTCGACATTTTTCGCCAAAAATAATGCTCCAGAGCAAGCGATATTCGGAAAATATCCTTACATTTGCTAAACAAAACGACAAGCACTATGAACTTGACACCCTCATCGGTCGCTGCCATCAGCGAAGCACTGAACAAGACAGCCTGCCTCTACTCGGGCGAAGAAGACCAATTGGTATCAACCGACTTCTACCTACAGCCCCTGCGCGGGGAGGGCAAGTTGTCTGTATTCAACGACAACGACGAAGAGATAGCCACAGCCGCCGTCCCCGAATGGAGCGACTATGCTGCCGACACCTTCTACGATCAGGTGACCGAGGACCTCACCGCAGCCATCGAGGCCGCCAACGCCGACGGCGAACTGGAAAGACTGGCCGTGTGGATGCCCTACTCCTTCGTGCTCGTGGACGGAGAGCGTGAGACCGTCACTGACCTGCTACTCGTGGATGACGACACCCTACTGGTGAAGAAGGGACTCATGGCGGGACTTGACGAGGAACTGGACAAGTTCATCGAAGACCTGCTCAACGACTGAGCCATAAAGGCACATACAGAGCCTCCGGGCTGTGGCGATAACGACAACAGAGAGAGGGCACCCTACAGGATGCCCTCTCTCTATATTGTTATCAACCGGCTATCGGCCGCCACGCATCAGATGGACAACATCTGCAACACATGCATCAGATGGTCGTCGATAGGCTTGTCCTTCTTGATGGCTGTATTGAAGGGCACATACACAATCTCGTCGTTGCGGATGCCAATCATCACATTGCGCTGCCCGTCGAGCAACGCCTCGATGCTGGCAGCACCCATGCGGCCAGCGATGATGCGGTCGTGAGCCGTGGGGCGACCACCGCGCTGCAAGTGTCCGAGGATAGAGACGCGCACGTCGAACTGCGGGAACTCATTGCGCACACGCTCGGCATAGTGGAGCGCACCGCCCAGCTGCGGATTCTCGGAGACGAGCACGATGCTGCTGTTCTTCGACTTGCGCATGCCGTTCTGGATGAAGGTTGCCAACTGGTCCTCCTTAGTCAAGTGCTCGGGGATGATAGCCGCCTCGGCACCCGATGCGATGGCACTGTTGAGAGCGAGGAAGCCCGCATCGCGGCCCATGACCTCGACGAAGAAGATGCGCTCGTGAGAGTTGGCCGTATCGCGTATTTTGTCCACGGCCTCCACGATGGTGTTCAGCGCCGTATCATAGCCCAATGTGGTATCGGTGCCATACAGGTCGTTGTCGATGGTGCCGGGGATGCCGATACAGGGAATGTCATACTCCTGAGCCAGAACACGGGCACCGCTGAGCGAGCCGTCGCCACCGATGACAACCAAGGCATCGATACCATGTTCGCACATGTTCTTCCACGCCTGGGCACGACCCTCCTCGGTCTTGAACTCGGGGCAGCGGGCAGTCTTCAGTATGGTGCCTCCCTGTTGCACGATGTTACTCACGTTCTCAGTTTTGAAGTCCTTAATCTCGTTGGTGATAAGGCCTTTGTATCCGCGATAGATACCTTTGACTTTCAATCCGTTGAAGATGGCCGTACGGGTGACGGCGCGGATGGCGGCATTCATGCCGGGAGCATCACCACCTGAGGTGAGGATACCGATACAGTTAATTTTTCTTCCCATGATATTCCGATTTATGATTCATAATTGTTTCTCTACACTCCTCCATGAGCCAGCCCGGTGTAGAAGTGGCTCCGCAGATGCCTACCGACTGCCCGTCCTTGATGAGCGAGAAGTCTATCTCGTGACTCCCTTCGATATGGAACGAGTTGGGGTTGGCCTTGAGACACTCGTGATACAGTACCTTGCCGTTGCTGCTCTTCTTGCCGCAGACGAAGAAGATGAGGTCGTGCGACTCAGCGAAGCAGCGTATGTTGTCGAGACGGTTAGACACCTGACGACAGATGGTATCGTAGTACTGGAAGGTTACCTCCGGTGCGATGCGCTGCTTGATGGTCTCTACGATGAGACGGAACTCGTCGAGCGACTTCGTCGTCTGCGAGTACAGGTAGATGTCGCGTGTGAAGTCGATACGCTCTATCTCCTGAATGCTCTCAATGACCACAGCACTCCCCTCGGTCTGTCCCACGAGGCCCAGCACCTCGGCATGTCCCTTCTGTCCGTAGATGATAATCTGCTTGGGCGTGGCCGACGGTGTGGTATACTCCCGCTTGATACGTTTCTGGATGTTGAGCACCACGGGGCAGGTGGCATCGATGAGCTCTATGTTGTTGCGTCGAGCCGTCTCGTACGTTTCGGGCGGTTCGCCATGGGCACGCAGCAGTACACGCACATCGTGCAACTTACGAAACTGCTCGTGATCGATGGCAATGAGGCCCAACTCACGCAGGCGGTCACACTCCATGCCGTTGTGTACGATGTCGCCCAGACAGTAGAGCGGAGCGCCCTTCTTCAGTTCCTCCTCGGCTTTGCGTATGGCCGTGGTCACTCCGAAGCAGAAGCCCGAATGCTCGTCAATCTCAACGTTTATCATCTTGTCATTTATTAACCACTTCATTGAATCGCTCCATCAGCCAGGCCTTCTGCTCGGGGATGGTCATCCCGCTGTTGTCGAGCAGGATGGCATCATCGGCCTTGCGTAGGGGGCTGATGGTCCGTCCGCTGTCTATGCGGTCGCGCTCCTTCACGTTCTCCAAAATGCTCTCGTAGGAGGCTTCCTCCCCCTTTGCCTTGAGTTCGTCGTAGCGGCGTTGGGCACGCACCTCGGCACTGGCGGTGACAAAAATCTTGAGTTCGGCATCGGGGAATACGGTGGTGCCTATGTCGCGGCCGTCCATCACGATACCCTTCTCCTTGCCCATCTCCTGCTGCAGGGCTACCATCGCTTCGCGTACGAAACCGATGGTGGCTATAAGACTCACGCGGGACGACACCGCCATACCGCGTATTTCCTTTTCTATACACGTGTCACCCAGATAGGTTTCGGGGCGACCTTCGCCATTGAGACGAAAATTGATGTGGATATCTTTCATCGCCGCTTGTAACTCTTCCATATTCACACTGTTTTCGGTGAAGAAGTCGTGTTGCAGACAGTAGTATGTCACTGCACGATACATGGCACCGCTGTCGATATAGATATACCCGATCTCACGGGCAAGGTCTTTGGCCATGGTACTCTTGCCGCACGATGAATGACCGTCGATGGCTATGGTAATTTTCTTCATATCATGAGTTTTTGAGTTTATAAGTTTTTAATTTTCGTTATAAAACTAAAGCAAAATTCATCATCAACGATGAAGCTGCTACATGGTATTTGCCATACGAAAGCCCCACCTTGACGCGATTTACCTGCAAGCCGGCACCGATGGCAAGACCTTCGAGCGATCGCTTTGCATGAATCTTCAGTTCGCTGTGCAGGAGGAAGTTGTAACCTATAGAAAGATAGGTATTATGCGTAGGGAAAATGTCGGCACCAAGAATAAAATGTTTCAGCAGAATGTTACCCCATGAGTCGTCGCCCGAGTTGTAGAAATCCCCGGCCTGCCACTTGTGAAGGTCAGTAAGCGTGAGCGAAAGTCGTACAGGCGCATAAGCAAAATCCTTAGAGACACCTACCAGTAAATTGAATGGGAGCCCTTCATGCGTACCGTCATAGGTCTTCACCTGTCCACCCAAATTACGTGCCACGAGAGAGATAGACAGCAGATGAACGGGGTTGTAGTAGTTCAGCCCGAGGTCCACACCCAACGCCAGCGAGTAGACATGTTCGTAACTGGAGTAGATTATCTTGCCGTTCACTCCCCCCGTCAAGCGATTCGAGAAATCGAAACTGTAGGTTCCCATCAGCAGCATATCCTTAGCTGAAAAGTTTCCAAGAATATTACCGTCGGCATCGGTATTCTTCATCGTACCGAAGTCCAGATACTGAGCCTTGACACCCACCATCGAGCGCTCGCCCACTGCCATCGTATATCCTGCGCCCATGACATTGGTACGTTGCAGATAATTCATATAATTGAACCCCAGCATACGCGGACTAACATTGGTGAGTAGCGCCGGATTGTGAAAAGAGAGCTCGGCATCGTCCTCTATGATAGAGACATTGTCGCCACCTAAAGCTGCCGCATGAGACGACACGGGCAGTTGCAGAAATTGGAATGTCGCCCCGGCATTTTGAGCGCGGAGAAACATAGCGCAGCATAATATATATAGGTATATAAATAGGCGTTTCATCAAATATTCCACAACTTTGTGTATACAACGCAAATATACGACTTTTTGTATAAGAACATGCGCAAATGGAGAAAAACCTTTGGCAAAAACGGCAAAAAACTGAAAGCATATAAAAAAATGCTTTTTTTTTGTACTGACTAAAGAAAAAAGTATTACTTTTGCAGACACTACGGAAAATATAATAAATTAAAAAATAACTTATGGAAATCAAAAAATCAGAAAGCGCCAACTTAGAAAGCAGAAAACTCTCTTGGGTTTTGTTGGGTCTTATCTTTGCTTTGGCTGGTCACTTTGTTGCGTTTGAGTGGACGCAATATGAAAAAGAGGCAGAAACCGGTGAGATTTTAGATGGTGCAGATATCGTATTGGAAGAGGAAGTAATTCCTATCACCATGCCTGAAAAGAAAACTGTACCTCCCCCCCCTCAAGCCGTAACACAGGCCGAAGTGCTCAATATCGTGGAAGACGATGCAGAAATTGAGGAAACCACCATTGTATCAGCTGAAGACCAGGCTGAGTTCGTTGAAATCACCGATGATGTACCCATCGTAGTAGAGGAGCCCGAAAAAGAAGAAGAAATCTTCCAAGTTGTAGAGCAGCAGCCCGAGTTCCCCGGTGGTATGCAAGCCTTGATGGAATACCTTAGAAAGAACATGAGATATCCGACCATCTGTCAGGAACAGGGTATCCAAGGCCGTGTTATCGTACAGTTCGTGGTAAACTCTGACGGTTCCATCGTTGATCCCCAAGTAGTGAAGCCCGTAAATCCCTACCTCGACAAGGAGGCACTTCGTGTGGTATCGACCATGCCTAAGTGGACTCCAGGTGAGCAACGAGGAAAGAAGGTGCGTGTACGCTTCACGCTGCCTGTCACCTTCCGCTTGAGCAACTAATCTCAACCACATATTCCAAGAGGCTGCGTTGTGCGTAGCCTCTTTTCTTTTATCCTAAAGTCCAAATTAAAAACATAACATCATGCTGTACTCCTTCACTCAACTTCTCGACAAGGTGAACGCCCATATCGAATCGCTCGACTATGCACACGAGCCAATGAACCTCTACGAGCCTGTCAAGTACATCCTCTCGCTCGGCGGCAAGCGCATACGCCCCGCCATGATGCTCATGGCCTATAACATGTACCGCGATGATGTGGATCGCATCCTCGACCCGGCACTGGCATTGGAGATATACCACAACTTCACCCTGCTGCACGATGACCTCATGGACAATGCCGATGTACGCCGCGGTAAGCCCACCGTACACAAGCGCTGGGATGCCAATACGGCCATCCTCTCGGGCGATGTGATGCTCTCGCTGGCCGATGTATATATGTCGCGTGTCGATGATGCCTGCCTCCGCGAGGTGATGGGCACCTTCCATAAGACCTCCATCGAGATTGCCGAGGGACAGCAGTATGACATGGATTTCGAGAGTCGTACCGATGTGACCGAGGAGGAATACATTGAGATGATACGCCTCAAGACCTCCGTATTGCTTGCTTGTGCCCTGAAAATTGGTGCCATTCTCGGTGGTGCTTCCGAAGAGGATGCCCAGCATCTCTACCGTTTGGGCGAGTGTATCGGTCTTGCCTTCCAGTTGCGCGACGACTATCTCGATGTATATGGCGACCCTGAGAAGTTCGGCAAAAAGACCGGTGGCGACATCCTGTGCAACAAGAAGACCTACCTCTACATTAACGCCCTGCGCCTCGCCAATACAGAGCAGCGTGCCGTACTCGACTATTGGGCGACGGCTACTGACATCGTTCCCGAGGAGAAGATTGCCGACGTTACCGACATCTACAATCAAGTGAAACTTCCCGAAAAGAGTCGTGCTATCGAGGAACGTTACTATACGATGGCCCTGGATGAGCTTGAAGCACTCGGTGTCAGCAAAGAGCAGAAAACTGTATTACGCCAGTTTATGGCCATGCTCATGGAGCGTGATGTATGACGAACACGATGTATAACATCATTGATACCCACAGCCATCTCTTTGTAGAGGATTTTTCCGAAGATCGCGCCGAGATGATGCATCGTGCCCGTGAGGCGGGCATTACTCATATCGTCATGCCCAACATTGATGCATCCTCTATACAGCCCATGTTGCAAGTGTGCGCCGAGTACCCCGATCTCTGTTACCCTACAATCGGGCTCCATCCGACCGAGGTGAAGGAAAATCACCGTCAGGTGTTATCCGCAATGAAAAGCCAACTCGACAATTCCATGCAAGACAAAGCGGCTCATGCGCCCTTTGTGGCTATTGGCGAGGTGGGGCTCGACTTTTATTGGGATGACACCTATAAACAACAACAGCTCTGGGCCCTGGAGGAGCAAATAGCATGGGCCCTGGAGTATGACCTCCCTATCATCATCCATTCACGTGAAGCTTTTGCTGAGCTTTACGCTCTCTTCAAGCACTACAAAGACACACCTCTACGCGGTGTGTTCCACAGCTTTACCGGAACTGTCGATGAAGCTCAGGCTTTGCTTGAGTTCCCAGGCTTTGTTATAGGCATCAATGGAGTGGTAACATTTAAGAAATCCACTATACCTGAAACCTTGCGTAATATTCCTCTCTCGCGTCTTGTGGTTGAGACCGACTCGCCCTACCTTGCGCCCACTCCTCATCGGGGGAAACGCAACGAAAGTGCCTATGTGATGCGTGTAATAGAGCGCTTAGCTGAAATATACCTGTGTCCGACCGAGCAGGTGGCGCAGCAAACCAGTACAACAGCACACAAACTGTTTTTTTGTTAAAAACAAAATAGGATTCCGTTAACATTTGTTTGCCGGAAACGGAGATATACTCTTGTTTTCTATCCGTACATCTATCATTTTGTCAGAAAAAGTAAGAAAATAGCTAAATACATGTTGCACGACATGAAAAAATGTTTTGTAACATGAAAAAAAAACGAGAACTTTGCGGACGTTATCCTGATACAATCTTTTTACCTTAAAGACTAATACCTATTGAATCTAATAAGGGCCTCTGTGAAGAGCCCCTTATTAGTTTTAGAACGGTTATCGTTTCAACTTGCAATAATACCCTAATTTATAGAGAAAGAACAGGCATAGCGATGCATTCTCCCCCATAAGACGAGCTGTAATGGTCCGTTCTCTGCTTGTAAACCAACGTGCAATGTACCCATTGAGCCGTATGCCACGTAGCAAGCGATATAATCTGAGCAGTGAGGAGTGCCCCTGCATGGCATCCTCCATCGTTGCCAGGTTGCGCAAGGCAGCACGTGTTTTCTCCAAAAAAAGAGAATTACTCTCTATCCCCAAGTGGCGTAGCGGATTATCTATGTGTCGTATCCTCGCCTTCTGGTATTCCAATGCAATGCCGAAGAGGGTATCTTCGTACCCATACTCCACTATACGTTCATTGAAACGGATACTTTGGAACACCTCACGACGTATCATGAAGTTGAAGGGGGTGAACTGCTCATAAGGTTTTTGTTTACGATACCGCGCTGCACGACGTTTATCCGCACGACGTTCATAGGCATAACGCAAACTCACCTCGGACGAAGGCAGCGTCTCGGAATGACACAGTCCACCACACACAACATCGGCATCAAGATGTGCCAGATAGTCACTGATGAAACTATCGCTAATGACCTCAGCATCACAGTCCATGAAAAGCAGCCACTCACCCCGAGCATAGTCAGCCAAACGATTGCGAATGCATGCACGGCCTACATTTTCGGGCAACTCAACAAAACGACAGTGAGGTAAGGTATTTATTGCTCTATTCCTTTCTCTACAACCCAATATAGGAGAAGCATCATCGGCTACAATGATTTCGTAGTCGAGACTGAGAGACTGCGTTTGTGACTGCAAATCGCGCACCAAGCGCGTACAGTCATAGTTGTATGTCGGAATAAGTATCGATAACATAGCGTTTTGCATTCCGAGCACAAAGATACACATAAACGGATAAAACGCAATATTAACCCCACTTTTATCCATTGACTTTTTGCACTTTGCGCGATTTGTATTATCTTTGCGCTGTTTGGAGAGATTCTCCGGGAAAGTTATAATATATTCAGAACACTAAAACATCCATCACCATGAGGAAAATCTCTCTTATGCTTGCGACACTCTTCAGCTCTTTGTTTGTAATGCAGGCCCATGCCGTGAACGGGCAGTCCTGCCAGACGGTTGATATGCCTGACGGGGACGTTCACGAGATTGCGGGCATCACAGGTGTCGAAAGCTATACTCCCAAGAGCCCCAATACCTTGTGGTACAAGACCTCGGCCGAGGCTACCGGCGTGAGCAATCCCTGGATGGAGTATGCACTCCCCTTGGGTAACGGCGAGCTTGGCTGCATGGTGTTCGGTGGCGTGCAAGAGGAGGAGCTTCAGTTCAACGAGAAGACCCTCTGGAGCGGTCCTGCCAATGTGGTGGGCGCAGGCAGTGGCCAGCGCACCTTCATGAACTTTGGTTCGGTGCTCGTGAACAATCTCGACGGGACCCTCTCACAGGGCGTTACCGATTATGTGCGCTACTTGGACATCGAGGAGGGTATCGCCGGTGTAGAACTCAAGAACGCCAACGGTACCAAGCAGACCCGCAAGTACCTCAGCTCGGCTCCCGACCGGGTGATAGCCGGTCGGTACAGGAGCGAGGGCACCGACAAGATGAATCTCCTGTTCTCTCTCGAACCGGGCAACGGCATCAATGCCGGCAAGGTGGTTTATGAAGACGGTACCGCATCATTCTCAGGCGCGATGACCGTGAAGTATGCCGCCCGTTTGCACGTGGTGGCCGATGAGGGTGCTACGGTAACAGCAACTTCCACGGGCATCAAGGTGGAAGGTGCTACCGAAGTGACCTTCTACCTCAAGGGAGCCACCAACTTCAACGGCGACATGGAGGTGCTCGACAACTACTTCACCGACGAGACCGTGGAGGATGTAGATAACAACGTAAAGACAGCCATCGAGGCTGCTATCGCCAAGGGCTTCGATGCCGTGGAGGCCGACCATGTGAAGGACTTCACCGCCATCACCCGTCGCATGACCTTCGACCTCGGCCTCGAGACTCCGAAGGTAGATACCAAGACCCTTATCGACAACTACTACCCCAACAATACAGACGGCAGCAGCACACAGAACGACCACTTGTTCCTCGAACAGCTCTACTTCCACTTCGGCCGTTACCTTGCCATCAGTTCTAACCGCAAGCCCATCGCTGCACCCAACAACTTGCAGGGCATCTGGAATGACCGTGGCACCGACTCTCCCTGGAACTCGGATGTACATACCAACATCAACATCCAGATGAACTACTGGCCCACCGAGATTACCAACCTCAGCGACCTCCACAAGCCCTTTGTCAACTTCATCATCCGCGGTGCACAGAGCGAGGGATGGAAACGCGTAGGCGAGCGCTACAACGACGGCCACGGATGGAGCGTGCTCACCGAGTCGTCGCTCTACAACAGCATGAGCACCTGGGGCGACAACTACCTCGTGGCCAACGTATGGTACACCAGCCACCTGTGGATGCACTGGAAGTACACGCAGGACAAGGAGTTCCTCAAGAAGGCCTTTCCCGTGATGTGGGATGCAGCGGAGTTTTGGTTCCACCGCCTAATCGAGGACCGCGGCTTCGACAACACCAAGGATGAGCAGGCTCGCGTACGCAACTATCATACCCCCTACACCTTTGCCCCCGACGGCACCTTCGTAGCTCCCAATGAGTTCAGCGCCGAGCAGCACGACAACCAGACCGAGGACGGCACGGCTCACGCCCAACAGATGATATACTACCTCTTCACCAACGTGAAGGAGGCCATCGACATCCTCGGTGCCAAGACACTGGGCCTCACCAAGGCCGACATCAAGAAGCTCGACCACTATCTCGCCAAGACCGACCGCGGCCTCCACACCGAGACCTATACGGGCGCGTGGGGCGATGTATATAATGGTGTACAGACGGGCGACCTGCTCCTGCGCGAGTGGAAGTATACCCCCTTCGACATCTCTAACGACCGTGGCCACCGCCACATGTCACACATGATGGCCCTCTTCCCCATGGATCAGATCACGCCCGAGAGCGAGTACTTCGCCCCGGCGGTGAACTCCCTCAAGCTGCGCGGCGACGAGGCTACCGGATGGTCGATGGGGTGGAAGGTGAACCTCTGGGCACGTGCCCAGGATGGCGACCACGCCCACCTCATCATCAAGAACGCCCTGAAGCACTCGACCTCATACGGTGTGAACGCCTGGGCGGGGGGTATCTACTACAACCTCTTCGACTCGCACGCCCCCTTCCAGATTGACGGCAACTTCGGCGTATGCTCGGGTATCGCCGAGATGCTCCTCCAGAGCGCCCACGGGTACATCAACATCCTCCCCGCCCTGCCCACCGTATGGGAGGCACAGGGTAAGGTGACGGGCATGAAGGCCATGGGTAACTTCACCGTAGGCTTCGAGTGGCAGGAGGGCAAGATGCAGCAGGCCACCATCGAGAGCCATGCCGGCGCACCGCTCCGCGTGCGTTGCTCACGTGGTGCCGAGGATATCACCGCAGCCACCGTCACCGTGAACGGCAAGAAGGTGCGCGTCAAGGTCGACGAGCACGGCATCGCCACCATCCCCTGCAAGAAGGGACAGACGGTAAAGATTGACTACACTCTTGGGAATTAAAAATTGAAAATTAAGAGTTAAAACAAATAAGTTCACCGCTCCGAACAATTCATCGATCATAATTCAAAATTCATAATTAATCATTTACAAACCTTTTAAAACATTCAATCACCATGAGAAAAATCTCTCTAATGCTTGTAAGCCTCTTCTGCACCTTGTTTGCAGCACAGGCACAAACACTCGTGACTGACTTGTCGCAACTGAGCAATGACAAGGTGTATACTTTAAAGAGTGAACGCGCTTTCTTGCTCTACAGCGATAAGGTACCGGGTGAAATTTGTTCGAGCAATGGCAACTCAGTAGGTACGGTATCTTATTCTACCACCGACGAGAACCTGCAGTTCCGCATCGAGAAGAGCGGAGACAACTACTACCTCTATAGCGTGGGTGCTGGAAAGTATGTGGGTGCTAATGGTCAGTACACACCTTCGGCTTCTGCAGCTATGAAGATCGAGAATGTGGGTGGCGACTATCCTTGGAAGCTTCAGATTGGCAACCAAGGTATGAACACTCAGAATAAGGGTCAAACCGCTTCGGGTATTATGGTTAACAGCTGGACCACTACCGATGAGGGTAACCGTTTCCAAATCGCCGAGGCTGTGGTAAAGGCCAAGACCTACACCATCGACGTGCTCGGTGCCGACAATGGTGGAGTGACCTACGAAGGCCAGGCATATACCGATGGCGAGACCTTCGAGGCTAAGAACCTGAAGAAAAAAGACTTGACCGCAACAGCCGTTGAGGGCAAGTTTGCTGTTGTGAATATCGATGGTACAATCGTATACGTGAGCTATATGGATGCCACCACCAAGTTCTATACCATCCGTGGCGGTCACGGCGGTTATGTAAGTTTAGGTGATGGTTATACCGATGGCGGCAACTTGTTGCTCACCAAGACTGATGCACCGAAAGACAACAAGGGTATCTGGACATTCGTAGGAAACAGCACCGATGGCTATAAGATTTACAACTATTCTACGGGGCTCTCCAAGGTGTTGGGTATGACAGGTAGTGAAGGGGATGCTCGCGCATCAATGGTGGCTCCCACAGCCAAGGACTACACTACCGCCTTTGACGGCAACATCAAGTTTGACGGCACTGATGGTCGAATCAAACTGAAAGGCTCAGCCAATAATTACTGGAACAAACGCGGAAACTATCTGGCACTTTGGAATAGCAGTAATGCTACCGGTGATGATACAGGAAGTAAGTTCTACCTCGACGAGGTTGCTCTTGCCGACTATCCAGATGAATATATCCACGAGATTACCGACATTGTAGGTGTTGATACATACTCTCCCAAGAATCCCAACACCTTATGGTATACTACCTCTTCAGAAGCTACTGGTGTAAGTTATCCCTGGATGGAGTATGCATTGCCTCTCGGTAATGGTGAACTCGGCTGTATGGTATTCGGTGGCGTGGCTCACGAGGAATTGCAGTTCAACGAGAAGACCCTCTGGAGTGGTCCTGCCAACACCGTAGGCGCTGGCGGAGGTAACCGTACCTTCATGAACTTCGGCTCGCTCATCATCGCCAACAACGATGCAAGCATCTTCACCGATGGTGTGACCGACTATGTGCGTTACCTCGACATCGAGGAGGGTATCGCTGGCGTATCGTTCAAGAACGCCAACGGCACCAAGCAGACACGCAAGTACTTCAGCTCAGCTCCCGACCAGGTAATCGCCGGTCAGTACAAGAGCGAGGGTGACGACAAGCTCAACCTCGTGTTCTCTCTCGAGCCCGGCAATAGCATCAATGCAAGCAAGGTGGTATACGAGGGCAACACCGCATCGTTCTCAGGCGAAATGACCGTAAAGTATGCCGCTCGCCTCCACGTAGTGGCCGACGACGCTGCCGAGATTACTGCTACTCCCGCAGGTATCAGCGTGAAGAACGCCACCGAGGTGACCTTCTACCTCAAGGGAGCCACCAACTTCAACGGTGATATGGAGGTACTCGACAACTACTTTACCGACGAGACCTCTTCGGATGTGAACAGCCGCGTAAAGAGTGAGGTGGAGGCCGCTATTGCCAAGGGCTTCGATGCCATTGAGACCGACCACGTGGCCGACTTCACCGCTATCACCAAGCGTATGACCTTCGACCTCGGCTTGAAGACTCCCACCGTGGACACCAAAACTTTGGTAGACAACTACTTCCCCAACAATGGTAATGCCGACAGCAAGCAGAACGACCACCTCTTCCTCGAACAGCTCTACTTCCACTACGGTCGTTACCTCGCTATCAGCTCGAACCGCATGCCCATCGCAGCACCCAATAACCTGCAGGGTATCTGGAACGACCGCGGTACCGACTCTCCCTGGAACTCGGACATCCACACCAACATCAACATCCAGATGAACTACTGGCCCACCGAGATTACCAATCTCAGCGACCTGCACAAGCCCTTTGTCAACTTCATCATCCGCGGAGCACAGAGCGAGGGGTGGAAGAAGGTAGGACAGCAGTATAACGATGGTCATGGCTGGAGCGTGCTCACCGAGACTTCTCTTTACAACAGTATGAGTACATGGGGAGCCAACTACCTTGTGGCTAACGTATGGTACACCAGCCACCTTTGGATGCACTGGAAGTACACGCAAGATAAGGAGTTCCTTGCGAAGGCCTTCCCTGTGATGTGGAGTTGTGCCGAGTTCTGGTTCCACCGCTTGATTGAGGACCGTGGCTTTGATAACACCCAGGACGAGCAGGACAACGTGAAGAACTACCATACTCCCTATAAGTATGAGCCCGACGGCACCTTCGTGGCTCCCGACGAGTTCAGTGCCGAGCAGCACGACAACCAGACCGAGGATGGCACTGCCCATGCCCAGCAGATGATTTACTATCTGTTCCAGAATATTAAGGAGGCCATCGGCATCCTTGGCGGACAGGCTGCTGTAGGACTTACCGACGAACAGGTTGCCAAGCTCGACCTCTACTTGGAGAAGACCGACCAGGGTCTCCACACCGAGACCTATACCGGTGCCTGGGGCGAGACCTACAATGGCGTGAAGAAGGGCGAACAGCTCCTCCGCGAGTGGAAGTACACTCCATTCGACATCTCTAACGACCGTGGCCACCGCCACATGTCACACATGATGGCCCTCTTCCCCTTGGATCAGATTACTCCCGAGAGCGAGTACTTTACTCCTGCCGTGAACTCACTGAAGCTCCGTGGAGATGCTGCTACCGGATGGTCAATGGGCTGGAAGGTGAACCTCTGGGCACGTGCCCAGGATGGCGACCATGCACACATCATCATCAAGAACGCGCTGAAGCACTCTACCGACTACGGCACCAACGCCGGTGCAGGTGGTATCTACTACAACCTCTTCGACTCACACGCTCCTTTCCAGATTGACGGTAACTTCGGTGTATGCTCAGGTGTAGCCGAGATGCTCATGCAGAGCGCACACGGCTACATCAACGTACTCCCCGCACTGCCCAAGGTATGGGAGGCGCAAGGTAAGGTGACTGGCATGAAGGCTATGGGTAACTTCACCGTAGACTTCAACTGGAAGGATGGTACGTGCCAGGCCATATACATCGAAAGCCATGCTGGTGCAGACCTTCGTGTACGTTGTGCACGCGGTGCCAAGAGCCTTGGCGAAGCGTTGGTTATGGTAGATGGCGTAGAGACCGCGGTTACGGTCGATGAGAACGGCATTGCCACCATCCCCTGCGAGAAGGGTAGTGCGGTACTTATCGAATTTGTAGAAGGTACCAGCGTGGAGGCCCCCAAGGCAGAAACCAAGAGCGGTAAGATCTACCAGCTCGATGGACGCGAAGTGACCAAGATGCAGCCCAACACCATCTATATCGTAGACGGCAAGAAGGTGATGCTCTGATAACCCTATTGAATAGTGATAAAGAAAAGAAGAGGACGTTAAACGTCCTCTTCTTTTCTTTATCACCAATCACAAGGAAGGTATAAATTGTAGCAATTGACCTTCGGACAGAAAGAAACGGTGAGAATGAAAAAACGGAGAGGATGTAGGCGTTTTTGTGGCAAAAGTATTACCTTTGTGATTCAGATTGCTAATGTATAAACACCGTATAGCTATGAACATACATTTTGCACGACAAGTGATGGCACTACTCGTAGCTTTCGTAACAACAGCCGTGGCGACAGCACAGGACTGTAGCCATCCGGACAACCTCTCGGCGCTAATGCCGATGCCCAACCATGTGGAACAACCCGGAGGCAAGCCCTTCCGCTTCGTGGAAGGGCGCACGCTGATTGCCTGCCCTGCCGACTCGCTGCACTTCGTCGCCGAGACCTTGGCCGGCATCATCACCCATCGTACCGAAGTGCCCGTAACCCTCGCTGCCAATGGAGCAAAAGCCAACATTACGCTCGCCATAGACCCCACGTTGGAAGGAGCGGAGCACTACCGCATCAGCGTGTCGCGCAAGGGCATAGCCCTCACGGGAAGCACCGTGGCTGCACTCTACCGTGCTGCAATGACTATAGACCAGCTACTCTTGGGCGACATCCTCTCTACGGCATGCGATGAGATGCGCCCCGTGATGATTGACGACGCTCCGCGATTTGCTCGCCGCGCACTCATGATTGATCCCGCACGCCACTTCCTCCCCACCGAGGACGTGAAGTTCTTCATTGACCAGATGGCCAAATACAAATACAACGTGTTGCAGATACATCTTACCGATGACCAAGGCTGGCGCGTGGCCATCAATAGCCATCCCAAGTTGGCCAGCAAGCAGCACTACACACAGGATGAGTTGCGCGATATCATCGAATATGCCGCCTTGCGTTGCATCGAGGTGGTGCCCGAGGTGGATATCCCCGGCCACACCGTAGCCATATTGGCTGCGTATCCTGAGTTGAGTTGTTCGCACCTGAAAACCGACACTGTGGTGGTGGGTCGCACGACCAATCGCATGGTATGTGCCGCCAACGAGAAGAGCTACGAGGTACTCACCGATGTCATCAAGGAACTCACGGCGCTCTTCCCCTCACCCTACATACACCTTGGTGGCGACGAGGCTGCCGTGCCGGCCAACTGGGCCAAGTGTGCCGATTGCCAGACCATGATGCACAAGTACGGATATGCCAAGGCTACGCAACTGATGACTCCCTTCTTCGACCGTATCTTGTCTGCCGTACGGGAGGGTGGAAAGAAACCCATTCTGTGGTGCGAGCTTGACAATATCTACCCCCCTGCCCATGACTACCTCTTCCCCTATCCCGAAGATGTAACCCTTGTCACCTGGCGCTACCGCCTCACGCCCACTTGTCTCACGCTGACCAAACAATACGGTCACCCCATCCTTATGGCACCGGGTGAATATGCCTATCTCGACTATCCGCAGTGGAAGAACGACTTCCCTGAGTTCAATAACTGGGGGATGCCGCTCTCTACACTCGAGAACTGCTACAAACTGGACCCCGGCTACGGACGTCCTGCCGAAGAGCAGAACCACGTGTTGGGAGTCATGGGCACGCTGTGGGCCGAGGCTATTCCCGACATCAACCGTGCCACCTACATGGCCTTCCCCCGTGCCTTTGCTTTGGCCGAAGCGGGATGGACCGAGATGGACAACCGCAACTGGGAATCGTTCAAGGAGCGCATGTATCCCAACCTCACCGACCTGATGAAGTGCGGCGTATCAGTGCGTGTACCGTTTGAGGTCGGTAGCCGCAGAAAATAAACTGACACTGAACAAAAATGGAACCATTAGCCGAACGCCTGCGTCCCTCGACGCTCGACAATTATATAGGACAAAAACATCTGGTAGGACAAGGAGCCGTGTTGCGCCGCATGATAGAGTCGGGGCGCATATCATCGTTCATCCTATGGGGACCTCCCGGCACGGGAAAGACTACCCTGGCCCACATCATCGCCAAGAAACTGGAGGTGCCCTTCTATACGCTCAATGCCGTGTCGGCAGGCGTGAAGGATGTGCGCGAAGTCATTGAGAGTGCACAGAAGAACCGCTTCTTCTCGCAACATAGTCCCATCCTCTTCATCGACGAGATACACCGCTTCAACAAGTCGCAGCAGGACTCGCTGCTCAGTGCCGTGGAGCGCGGTATCGTGACGCTCATCGGTGCCACCACGGAGAACCCCTCGTTCGAAATCATCCGTCCCCTACTCTCGCGCTGCCAACTCTACGTCCTCAAATCGCTCGACAAGGCCGACTTGCTGGAACTACTCGACCGCGCCATCAAGGAGGACTTCTACCTGAAGAGCCGAAACATCACCATCAACGAGACCGATGCCTTGCTGCGTTTCTCGGGAGGCGATGCACGCAAATTGCTCAACACCATAGAACTCGTCGTCGAGGCGGAGAACGAGGACAACGAGGTTATCATCACCAACGATGTGGTCACCGAACGCCTACAGCAGAACCCCTTGGCCTACGACAAAGATGGCGAGATGCACTACGACATCGTGTCGGCCTACATCAAGTCCATCCGAGGAAGTGACCCCGATGGAGCACTCTACTGGCTGGCTCGCATGATACAGGGAGGTGAAGACCCCTCTTTCATTGCACGCCGACTTGTCATCTCGGCCTCCGAGGACATCGGTCTTGCCAACCCTAATGCCCTGCTCATCGCCAATGCCGCCTTCGATGCGGTGATGAAGATAGGCTGGCCCGAAGGGCGCATACCCCTTGCCGAGGCTACCGTGTACCTTGCCACCAGCCCCAAGAGCAACTCGGCTTATATGGGTATCAACACGGCACTGGCCTTAGTGGAACAGACGGGCAACCTCCCCGTACCGCTGCACCTGCGCAATGCGCCCACCAAACTGATGAAGGAGTTGGGCTACAGCGAAGGGTACAAGTATGCCCACGACTATGAGAACCACTTCGTACGGCAGCAATTCCTTCCCGACGAGATTACCGGCACACAACTATGGACCCCGCAGCCTAATGCCGCAGAAGAGAAACTCAAGGAGAGAATGAAATTCCTTTGGAAAGACAGATATTGATTATGAAGATTGTTATCCTCGACGGCTACGCCCTCAATCCAGGCGACCTCTCCTACGACTGCTTGCGCCAGTTTGGCGAACTCACGGTATATGACCGTACCACACCCGAAGAACTCATTGCGCGTGCCCAAGATGCCGATGCGCTATTGACAAACAAGGTCGTGCTGGGCGAGCAGGAGTTTGCCAGGCTGCCCCGCCTGCGCTATATCGGTGTACAGGCCACGGGCTACAACGTCATCGATGTGGAGGCGGCTCGAGAGCATGGCATCACCGTCACCAACATCCCCGCCTATAGCACCGACTCGGTGGCACAGATGGTGATGGCACACCTGCTCAACATCACCCAAAGCGTAGACTACTATGCCCGCGAGAACCGCGCAGGACGCTGGATAGGCAGTCCCGACTTCTGCTACTGGGACAACCCGCTCATCGAGCTTGCCGGCAAGCAGATGGGCATCGTAGGCTTCGGCCGTACGGGCTGTGCTGTGGCACGCCTCTCACAAGCTTTCGGAATGAAGGTGGCCGCCTACACCTCGAAATCGCAAAGTGCCTTGCCCAAAGGAGTAGAGAAGATGGGACTCGACATGCTCTTCGCCACCTCCGATGTAGTGAGCCTCCACTGCCCCCTCACCCCTGCCACACAACACCTGGTCAATGCCGAGCGTTTAGCCCTAATGAAGCCCACGGCCATACTCATCAACACCGCTCGTGGCCCCATCATCGACGAGCAGGCCTTGGCCAATGCCCTCAACAGCGGTGCGCTCTATGCCGCCGGCATCGACGTTCTGTGCGAGGAGCCTCCTCTTGCCGGATCGCCCCTGCTCTCGGCCCGCCACTGCTTCGTCACGCCCCACATCGCATGGGCTACGCTCGAGGCTCGCACACGGTTGCTCAAAATTTGTGAAGAGAACCTCCGTGCCTTCGTTGAAGGAAGTCCACAAAATGTGGTGTCATCGTTTAATGCAAATATTTAAAAAAACTTATCACTTTTTGCCAAAAAAATTTGGATATATATA
>JAFWXS010000098.1 GCA_017517925.1 Bacteroidaceae bacterium
ACGTGCCATCCAGAACATGCTCAACATTGATGCCGACGATAAGGTGAACGCATTCGTACATGTGAAGAACCTTGCCGACAAGGACTTCGTGAACTCACACTACCTGATGTTCTGTACCAAGAACGGCGTGGTGAAGAAGACCTGCCTTGAGGCATACTCACGTCATCGTACCAATGGTGTGAATGCCATCACCATCCGTGAAGACGACCGCGTGATTGAGGTAGCAATGACCAACGGTGACAACGAAATCGTATTGGCCAACAAGAATGGTCGCGCCATCCGCTTCCATGAAGGCGTGGTGCGTGAGATGGGCCGTACGGCAACCGGTGTTCGCGGTATGACACTCGATGAGGATGGTCAAGACGAGGTAGTAGGCATGATTGTAATCAACGATGCCGAGTACGAGAACATCATGGTGGTATCTGAGCAAGGCTATGGTAAGCGCAGCGATGTGGAAGAGTATCGCATAACCAACCGTGGTGGTAAGGGTGTGAAGACACTCGACATCACCGAGAAGACCGGTAAGCTTGTGGCTATCAAGACCGTGACCGACGACAATGACTTGATGATTATCAACAAGTCGGGCGTGGTAATCCGTCTGAAAGTGGCTGACGTGCGTATCCAGGGCCGTGCTACTCAGGGCGTACGACTCATCAACCTCGGTAAGCGCAACGACCAGATCAGCTCGGTATGTAAGGTGACTACCGAGACCGAGACCCCCGAGGCCGAAGAGGCAGAGGTAGTGATGGATGCTCCCGAGGTATCGGTACCCGAACTCACCGATAATGTTGAAACGAACGAAAACGTTGAACAATAAGAGATAAATAAAGTTAAACAAACGTAACCAATAATCACTAAAATCATTCACATTATGAAAAAAGTATTATTATTAGTGGCAGCAGCTGTGATGTCGGTGTCAATCACCTTCGCACAGGACGATGTTAAGGCAGCAGCCAAGGCAGCCAAAGTTGCGGCAAAAGCGTTAAAAGCAGAAATCAAGGCAGCAAACAAGGTGCTCCGTGAGGCGCAGGGGATTCTCAATGTTCCCGAGAGCGGTGATATCAACCATGCCAACAGTCTCATACAGCAGGCTATGGTGAACGTTCATACCAAAGACAATCCTGACACTTGGAATGTGGCGGGACAGATTCAGAACCGCTTCTACATGAAGGAGGCAGAGAAGTTGTATCTCGGTCAGCCCTATGATACAGTAGCCTTTTATGGTAGTTTGTCCAAGATGTGTGAGTATTTTGTGAAGTGTGACGAGTTGGAGCAACTGCCTAACGCAAAAGGTGCTGTGGTAATGAAATACCGTCCAGCCAACAAGGAGCAGATTAAGACAAACCGTCCGAATCTCTTGAATGGAGGTATCTTTTACTATAATAAGGGGCAGTTCAAGGAGGCGCACAACCTTTTCTCACAGTACATCTCTACAGCATCGGCGCCTATCCTTGCTGAGTACAACATCACTCCCGAGAACGATGAGTATATGACCGATATTGCAGCCTACTATTCTGTGCAGGCTGGAATGCAGGCTGAAGACTATGCTTTGGCGATGACCAATATAGACCTCGCCAAGCAGTCGAAAGACCCTGCGATGGCTTCAAGTATCTATCGATTAGAGGCTCAGACTTACTTGAATATGGGTGACTCTGCCAAATGGATTGACCTCCTCAAGGCCGGTGTGGAGAGAGCTCCCGAGGATCAGTACTACTATAGTAACCTCCTCTCTTATTATGTTGGTAAGGGTAAGGATTATTACGATGAGTTGAGTGCTTTTGTGGATGAAATGCTGGCCAAAAATCCTCTTCCTCAATTCCATTATGTTAAAGGCTATATCTATCAAGACATGCAGAAGGACTATGACAAGGCTATCGAAGAGTACAAGATTGTTATTGAACAGGATCCAACCCATGCCGGTGCTTATACAAACCTTGGAAAGTGTTATTGCGACCTGGCGCAGCAGGTGAGCGATGCTTCTACAACGCTGAATTTCCGAAGCAAGGCCTATAAGGCTTCTCAGGAGAAGATGAAGGAGTACTATAGATTGGCCTTACCAGTGTATGAAAAACTCAGAACATTGGATGATGGCACAGACCCCGAAAGAAAAACGGCATGGACTTCGGGTTTGTATAATTGCTATTACATCTTGAATATGGGGAAAGAACTCAAGGAAATTGAGAAGTTGATGGGGTATTGATTCTCTGTTTCATGGATACTAATAAAAACAAGGGGACGGATTCCGCCCCCTTGTTTTTATTAGTATAAGTTTATGTTATGAAGAATGGGAGTTTTGTATAATTCTATGTACTTTTGCTTAATAATAAAGGACAGAGAAAGGTATGGAATGGCTTAGTGTAGTGTTATTGATAAGTATAGCTGTATGTATTATCGCTATGTTGGTTTTTCGGGTCAAGCGGAGCAAGACCTTTGACGCGAAGGATGAGGACGTGGCGTTGCACCGTATGTTCTCTGCGCAGGCGGCTGAAACGGTACGCCAAGTGCAGATGGTGCGCGAGGAACTGGCACGTACGCTGCGTGAGCAGCTTGCCGAGAATCGTATGGAGTTGAGTAGTAGGGTAGAGGAACTGCGCAAGGAGATTGCCGGCAATCAAGCCATGCAACTGCAGCAGATACAGGAGATACTCAATCGTAACCTCCTCACGACCAACGAGCTGCAGCGCGAGAAACTGGAGGCGATGACACGTCAGCAAGAGCAGTTGGTGAAGTCTACCGAGAAGCACCTCGACGATATGCGCCTCATGGTAGAGGAGAAGCTGCAGAAGACGCTGAATGAGCGCATAGGGCAGTCGTTCGAGCTGGTACGTACCCAGCTTGAGAATGTGCAGCAAGGATTGGGCGAGATGAAGAATCTGGCACAGGATGTGGGTGGGCTGAAGCGCGTGCTCACTAATGTGAAGACCCGCGGAACCTTTGGGGAAGTGCAGCTTGCCGCCCTATTGGAACAGATGCTCAGCCCTGAACAATACGAGGCCAATGTGAAGACCAAGAAGAAGGGAACGGAGTTTGTGGAGTTTGCCGTCAAATTGCCTGGCAAGGAGGAAGGTTTGGAGCGCGTGTATCTTCCTATCGATGCCAAGTTCCCCAAAGATGCTTACGAACATTACCTCGATGCCTATGAGTCAGGCAATGTGGAACAGATCAACGCTACTTCACGACAACTCGAACTGATTGTGAAGAAGATGGCACGTGATATCCGCGACAAGTATCTCGATCCTCCTTATACTACAGACTTTGGCATCATGTTCCTACCCTTCGAGAATATTTATGCCGAGGTTATTCGCCGTACGGCATTGGTGGAGCAGTTGCAGCGCGAGTTCCGCGTTATCGTCACCGGCCCTACGACATTGGGCGCCATCCTTAACAGCTTGCAGATGGGCTTCCGTACACTCGCTATCGAGAAGCGCTCAAGCGAGGTGTGGACAGTGCTCGCAGCCGTGAAGACCGAGTTCGGAAAGTTTGGTGGTATGCTGCAAAAGGTGCAGAAGAACCTCGAGACGGCTGGTTTGCAACTTGACGAGGTCATCGGCAAGCGCACCCGGGCCATAGAGCGCAGGCTGCGTGGGGTACAGGAACTCCCTGCCGACCAGTCGGCCGATATTTTGGCTGTCGGAGATAGTTCGTTGGATGATGACGTGTGAATAGAAGAGAAGGAAAGGACTACAGTGTGATTTCTCCTGCAAGTGAACTATTCATACTGTTGCGTATTTCCTCTGCATTGAGTCCCTGTCCCAAGAGGAACATCAACTTCGTGAGTGCAGCTTCTACCGTAGAGTCGTGTCCGCTGATAATGCCCGATTCGAGTAGTTGGCGCCCTGTCTCGTAAAGACTCATCTTTACGCTGCCCGTGCTACACTGCGTGATGTTCACAATGGTTTTTCCCGATTGTGTGGCGCGTGTCAATCCGTCTATCAACCATTGCTGCTGAGGTGCATTTCCACTGCCGAAGGTACGGAATATTACTCCACGCAACTTCTTGTCTCGCAATATTTTTTTTACGATATCAGGCTGCATGCCAGGGAATAGCGAGAAAATGATGATGTTGGGATCCATCGCGTAGTGTGGGGTCAGCACTGCATCGGAGCGATAAGGAAGGATGTTCTGCTCGTAGAACTGTAATTCTATACCCGAGTGTGCCAACAGGGGATAGTTGTTCGACTCGAAGGCATCGAAGTTCTCGGCACTGATTTTTGTAGTGCGGTTTCCTCGCATCAGTTTTTCGTGGAAGAATACGCACACCTCGGGGACAACGGGCGTACCGTCCTCATGTTTAGCTGCTGCAATCTCTATGGCAGTCAAGAGGTTCTCTTTCCCGTCGGTACGCAATGCACCTATAGGCAATTGGCTTCCAGTAAGGATGACAGGTTTCGTCAGTTCCTCAAGCATGAAGCTAAGTGCCGAGGCGGTGAAGGCCATTGTATCGGTACCGTGCAGTATCACGAAACCGTCGTACTTCTCATAGTTTGAGTAGATGATTCTTACCAATTCACTCCACGACTCGGGCGAGATGTCTGACGAGTCTATGGGAGGTTCGAAAGCTATGGAGTATATGTTGAGGTTGAATCCCTCGATTTCGGGCACATACTTGAGTAGTTGGTCGAAGTTGAAGTTCTCCAATGCTCCTGTCACGGGGTTCTTCATCATACCTATCGTACCGCCTGTGTAAATTAGTAGTATAGAGGTTTTTTCAATAGTATGGCTCATAGTTGTATGTGAGAGAATTAGTAAGATGGTTTATCTGTGCGAAGATAGTGAAAAGAAAGATGATGCCAAAATCTACACGTGTTTTTTTGTTTTGGACGCAGAGATACTCTTTCTGATATATATTCTTTTTTAAAAGGAAACTTAAAAACTTATATAGTCTTCGCAAAATCGGAAAAAAATACTATTTTTGCCTATTATATATCATAGTGAAAATGAAACAAAAGTTTTTGCAGCTATTATATCTGTCATTGTTGGCATTGTTCCCAATATATGCAAGTGCAATTCCCGACAGGTATCCTACGGTGGATGAAGCTACGGCAACGTTCATCAATCATGATGGCGAAGAAGAGCAGATAGAGGTTGGAGGTACTTATGACGCTCCGCTCACGGTTACTTTTGCAGCCAATCCTGTGGATACCATAGGCTACGAAGTATTGTATGAATGGACAATCGAACAGGTAAAAGACAATGTGACCACCCTGCTGGCTAAACGTAATGAGGAGACTACAGTGTATACCTTCAATAAGGGTGGTGTCGATGTGAGTTATCGCATATCTTTAGCCATTACCTATCGCCATCGTGAGACTGGCATTGAAGGTGAGGGAGAGGCCTCGCCGATTACTTTTGTCCTTCGTGGCTCATCATTGGAGATGTATAATGCCTTCTCGCCCAATGGCGATGGCACCAATGATGTCTATCGAGTGAAGACACAATCGCTGCTATCATTCCGCATGAAGATATTCAACCGTTGGGGGCAGGAGATTGTCTCGGGCGACCACACCACGCTCACTGCAGAGTATCAGGATAACTACACCTATTATGTATGCTGGGATGGTACCTATCACGGCAGCAGGGTAGAGGATGGTGTATACTTCATCCTCATCGAAGCCGAGGGGGCTGATGGCATCAAGTATGTGCGCCGTGGCGATATCAATATACTTACACGTTCACGAAAGGAGGGTAATCCATGAGCAAGATGAATCAAGAGACACAAGGCCGTATTGATGTCTATGGCGCCCGCGAACATAATCTGAAGAATATCGATGCCACCATTCCTCACGGTTCGCTCACGGTGATTACCGGCCTGAGCGGAAGCGGTAAGTCATCGCTTGCTTTCGATACTCTCTTTGCCGAGGGGCAGCGCCGCTATATAGAGACCTTCTCGGCCTACGCCCGCAACTTTCTCGGTGGTATGCAGCGTCCCGATGTGGACAAGGTGACCGGGCTCTCGCCCGTCATCTCCATCGAGCAGAAGACTACCAACAAGAATCCACGCTCTACCGTGGGCACTATCACCGAGGTATATGACTACCTTCGCCTTCTTTTTGCCCGTGCCGGTGATGCCTACTCCTATGCGTCGGGCGAGAAGATGGTGAAGTATACCGAGGAGCAGATTATCGACCTTATATTAAGGGAGTATTCAGGCAAGCCCATCTTCATCCTTGCCCCCTTGGTGAAGGGTCGTAAGGGACACTACCGCGAGCTCTTTGAGCAGGTGCGCCGCAAGGGATTTCTCTATGTACGTGTCGATGGAGAGGTACTGGAAGTCATGCATGGCATGCGTCTCGACCGCTATAGGAACCACGACATCGAGGTGGTGGTAGACAAACTCAAGGTCGACGCCAAAGATGACCGCCGCTTGCGCGAAAGCGTAGCTAATGCCATGGTACAGGGCGACGGACTCATCATGATTCTCGACAAGGAGAGCGGTGAGGTGCGCCACTACAGCAAGCGCCTCATGTGTCCTGTCACGGGGCTGGCCTACAAGGAGCCTGCACCCCATAACTTCTCCTTCAACTCGCCGCAAGGTGCTTGTCCCAAGTGTAAAGGATTGGGACACGTGACACAGCTCGACATAGACAAGCTCATCCCCGACAAGACCTTATCTATCCATAAGGGAGCCATCGTACCCCTTGGCAACTATAAGAATACCCTCATCTTCCGTCAGATAGAGGCTCTGCTTGCCCGCTACGAATATACGTTGAAGACGCCCGTCGAAGAGATGGACGAGAGTGTCATCGAAGAGATATTCTACGGCTGCACTGAGCGCATCAAGGTGAAGACCACCATCCTTGAGGAGTCTGATATGTTTCTCTCCTATGATGGCTTGGTAAAGCACTTCCTCAGCGAGCATGATGCCGAGCCTACCGCGGCACAGCAGAAGTGGATAGAGCAGTTCTCGGCCACCACCGTGTGTCCCGAATGTCACGGTGCGCGTCTCAACCGCGAGGCACTCCATTACCGTATCCTCGGTAGGAATATCCACGAACTCTCCTCGATGGACATCAGTGAGCTCTATGAGTGGACCACTGAGGCCATCGACACTCTCACGGGTAACCAGCAGAAGATTGCTTTCGAGATACTCAAGGAAATCAACACGCGCCTTCGCTTCCTCCTCGACGTAGGCCTTGACTACCTGTCGCTGTCGCGCTCCTCGATGACCCTCTCGGGCGGTGAGAGCCAGCGCATACGCCTCGCCACACAGATAGGTTCACAGCTTGTCAACGTACTCTACATCCTCGACGAGCCCAGCATCGGCCTCCACCAGCGTGACAACCAGCGACTCATCGACTCGCTCAAGTCACTGCGCGACATAGGCAACACCGTCATCGTCGTAGAGCACGACAAGGATATGATGATGGCTGCCGACCATATCATCGACCTCGGCCCCCACGCCGGACGTAAGGGTGGGGAGGTGGTCTTCATGGGCACCCCCGAGGAGATGCTGCGCACGCATACCCTCACCTCGCAATACCTCAATGGTGAGATGAAGATTGAGGTCCCCTCAGAGCGCCGCAAGGGCAACGGCCACGTGCTGCGCCTCACCGGAGCTACGGGCAACAACCTCAAGGGCGTCGACGTGGACTTTCCCCTCGGCACGCTCATCTGTGTCACCGGTGTCAGCGGCTCGGGCAAGTCGTCGCTCATCAACGATACCCTGCAGCCCATCCTCTCCAAGCATTTCTACCGCTCGTTGCGCGAGCCTCTGCCTTACGGTAGCATCAAGGGCTTGGAGCATATCGACAAGGTAGTCACTGTAGACCAGTCTCCCTTAGGCCGCACGCCGCGCTCCAATCCTGCTACTTATACCGGGGTGTTCAGCGACATACGTAACCTCTTCGTTTCACTCCCCGAAGCCAAGATACGCGGATACAAGCCCGGTCGCTTCTCGTTCAACGTGAGCGGAGGCCGCTGCGAGGCTTGTGGTGGCAATGGTTACAAGAGCGTGGAGATGAACTTCCTGCCCAATGTGCTCGTCCCCTGTGAGGTGTGCCGCGGCAAGCGTTATAACCACGAGACCCTCGAGGTGCGCTTCAAGGGCAAGTCCATCGCCGACGTGCTCGACATGACCATCAACCGCGCTGTCGAGTTCTTCGAGAATGTGCCCACGATTCTTAATAAGATAAAGGTGCTACAAGAAGTAGGTCTCGGCTACATCAAGTTGGGGCAACCCTCCACCACGCTCTCGGGCGGTGAGAGTCAGCGCGTGAAGCTCGCTACCGAACTCTCCAAGCGCGACACGGGCAACACCTTATATATATTGGACGAACCCACCACAGGCCTCCACTTTGAAGACATCCGCGTGCTTATGGGCGTGTTGCAGCGTCTCGTCGACAAGGGCAATACGGTCATTGTCATCGAGCACAACCTCGATGTTATCAAGATGGCCGACTATATTATCGATATGGGGCCCGAGGGCGGTCGTGGCGGTGGGCGACTGCTCCAAGCAGGTACGCCCGAAGAGATTGTGTGCAACGAGGAAAGCTACACTGCCAAGTATTTGCAGGAGTATCTAAAATAAGATGGTATAAATATTAAGTTGAGTTTACCGATGTCGGGCTACAGAGAGTTGATGCTTTCGTGTATGATAGCGTTGGAATTGCTTGTATCGTGCACCTCGGGTAGGGGCGATGCACTGCCTACCTATCCCGTCATCCGTATGGCCTATGAGGATGTGCTCGTCATGGAAGGTCACACCGAGTCGGTCAATTCTATCAACATCCATTGTCCTCCCAACGTGGGTGGAACCATCGTTCATATCGTAGAAAGTGGCACAGAAGTAAAGAAAGGCGATGTGATATGCGTTATCGAGGATGACAATCTTGCCCAAGAATATGAGCGCCTCACACTTGACCTCGAGGCGGCTTTAGCCGAGATTGACAAGCTGCACGCCTCGCAGCATCTTGAGTATGCCCTGCTTGAAGCTCAGGTGAAGAACAATGAAGCCGAGACTATTCTTGCCTCGTCCGATTCGTTGCAGATGCTCTATATGAGCCCTACCGAGCGCCGTACTAAGGCCTTGGAACTCGAGCGTGCCGGTATCGAACGTGTTCGTTTGCTCAAGAAGCTCGAGGCCATCAAGGGGATACAAGAAATCGATGTAGTGCGTGTAGAGAAGCGCATCGAGCGTCTCAAGCGCCGCCTCGAAGGCGAACGCAAGAAGATGGAGTCGCTCACCCTACACGCTCCGCAGGACGGCCTTGCCGTACGTGCTCGCCGATTCCCCTGGAGTGATGAACGCTGGAAAGTGGGCGACCATGTAGACAATGGACGCATATTGGTCACCTTGCCCGACTTCGACCAACTCAAAGTGCTCTTCTATCTCCCCGAAACCGAGTACAAGCGCCTGCAGCTGGGTGACTCAGTGATGTATACCTTTGATGCCTTACCCGGGAACCGTGCTTGGGGGCGCATCACCAAGATGGCCTCGGTAGGGCAGACCCGCATTGAGGGCTCTCAGGTGAAGACCTTCGAGATAGAGGCTTCGGTAGACTCTCTGCTGATGCCTGCCGAGCCTCGATTGAGTACACAGTGCCATATCTACCTCAGGCATATCCCCGACACCATTGTGGTTCCCACGATAGCCATATTCGACAAAGATTCGCTCAAGGTTGTCTATGTCAAGCAGGGTCGCAAGTACGAGGAGCGTCTGGTGACCCTCGGCACTGGCTCTACCAAAATGACCATTATCGCCCATGGCCTCCACGAAGGGGAACAGATAGCGCTGATACGACCAGGGAGGAATAACCATTAACGCAAAACACCAATATACGATATGAAACACACACGTATCATCAAGACACTGTCCCTTTTTCTGCTGACAGGCCTGTTGGACTCTTGCGGTAATAAGGCTGCACAACAGGTACCCGAGGCCAAGGTAGAACAGGGTACTTTCTACATCGATCTTTACGAGGAGGGCGAGATTGAGGCCATCAACTCCATCAACGTCTCCTCACCCAATATTCCCTGGCGTTTCGGCAACTTGAAAATTGCCGACATCGTCATCGATGGCACCGAGGTATGTGCAGGCGACACCCTCATCACCTTCGATCCCTCCGAGGTGCGCAAGGCCATACTCGACAACGAAGACCGCCTCGTGGTGAGCAATGCTGAGCTGGAGAAGATGCTTGCTCAGCACGAGCTTGAGATGGAAGAACTAAATGCCGACTACGAAGTTACCCGCATATCACACGAGATCACCCGTATGCAGCTCGAGTCGGCAGCTCACGAGAGCGACATCAAGCGCCGTGAGATCAAGGTCAACCTCGACAAGGCCGATATCTCCCTGCAGCGTGCTAAGGAACAGATTGAGAACCGCCGCAAGATACAGATTGAGGAGGTGAAGCAGAAGCGCCTCAATATACGCCAAGACGAAGAACGCCTCGAGGAGGCCCACCGCACGCTTGCCAAGCTATCAGTCATTGCTCCTGCCCCCGGCATCGCCATCATCTCACACAACTGGGGTACCAATGCCAAGTTTCAGATAGGCGACCAGTGCTGGTCGAATCAACAGCTCATCCAGCTCCCAGACCTCTCTCAGGTGAAGGCTAAGGTCAATATCAACGAGGTGGACATCTCCAAGATTACCCGTGGCCTCAAAGTACAGGTGCGCCCCGATGCCTTTTCCGACAGCACTTTCACAGGCTACGTAGCCACGGTGGCCAACCTTGCGCAGAACAAGGACAACAACTCTAATATCAAGGTATTCCCCGTAGAGATTGTCATCAACGAGTACAACAAGAACCTCCTCCCCGGCCTCACCGTGAGTTGTCGCATCATAGTGGACGAAGTTCCCGATGTCCTCTACATCCCTCTCGAGGCACTCCACGTAGAGGGCGACAAGAGCTATGTATACAAGCGCTCGACGGGCGGATATGATAGGGTAGAGGTCACTATCGACCGCACCAACTCTGACTATGTCATCATCGAGTCGGGTCTTGAACGAGGCGACCGTGTGGCCCTCATTGACCCCACCGTGCTGGCCAAGGATGACGAGAAAGAAAAGGAGGACAAGTGATGAGACACATTATCCCATATCTACTGCTTGCCACCCTGCTCACAGCTTGTCAGGGCGGCATTCATGGTGGCGACAGAACCCCTGAGGTGGCCGAGCGTACTATCGTGGAGACGGGCGAGCTCAGTGCCGTCACCACCAAGGCTTTCGTGCTTCCCCGCTTCGGTCGTTTCGGCTCGTTCCGCATTATCGGCATCGCCGAGCATGGTAAGGTTATCCACGAGGGCGATTCGGTGATACAGCTCGACCCCACCGACGTTACCAAGTACATCATTGATCGTGAGACCGCTCTCGAGTCGCAGCTTGCCTCGTTAGAGAAGATGCTTGTCAATCAAGACAACCGCGACAGCCAGGCCGAGTCGACCATCAAGTCCGAGTTAGCCACCTACGAACTGCGTCGCCTCAGCTACGAGGCTGCTCAATTTGAGTCGGAGCGTACCAAGAAGATTAAGGAACTTGAGTTCCAACAGGCCACCATTCAGCTCAACCTTGCCAAGCGCCGCCTCGAACTCAATGACATCATCAATGAAAATGACCTCAAGATACAGCAGATACGTGTCAGCCAGATACAGAAGGACATTCGCAACGCTTACGACATTATCCCCCAGCTCACCGTGCGCAGCACCATGTCGGGCATTTTCCAGATAGCTTGGAACCGCCGCACCCGCCAGCTCTACCAGATAGGCGACGAGGTAGGCCACGCCAACACTATGGCCTACGTGCCCAACCTCACTTGGATGAAGGTAAAAACCCAAATCAACGAGAACGACTTCCTGCGCATCCATGAGGGCGACAAGGTGCTTGTACGCCTTGACGCCCTACCCGAGGTAGCCTTCGAAGGCGAAATCTCCGACATCGGCCTCTTCTGCCACCCCAAGGACTGGAGCAACCCTCGCTACAAGATTTTTGACGTAGAGGTGCGTCTCCTGGTCATCGACGAGCGCCTCAAGCCCGGTATGACCGTCAGCTGCGAATTTATCCCATCCGAAAACGAATGATATGGATTTCTGTTAGATGGTCTTAATTTTCAATTTTCAATTTATAAGACGTGGAATACAGCGAAAACATCAAAGTAGCCCTACAGGGCCTCACCGACCATAAATTCCGATCGTTTCTCACCATGCTCGGCATCATCTTCGGTGTTGCCTCGGTGATTGCTATGCTCTCGATAGGTGAAGGGGCCAAGCGCGAAGCCATCGCCAAGTATCAGGATTTGGGCGTCAATAACATCATAGTCCGAGAGAAAGACATGAGTGCCGCCGAGCTCGAAGAGGTGCGCACCAAGTTCTCCCCAGGCCTCTCGCTGCGCGATGCCGAGGTCATTCGCGATATCGTACCCGGAGTGAGCCGCATCGCAGCGCAGGCCGAGGTCAATGCCGAGGTCAAGTATGCCAGCCAGTCCGTCAAGTCCTCCGTCATCGGTGTCACCCCCGAGTTCTACGACATCCTCAACTACCAGATCAAGGAAGGCGAGTTCATCACTCCCATCCACTACGACGCCAAGCACAAGGTATGCGTCCTCGGTTCTGGTATCGCCTACGCTCTGTTCCAGAAAGAAGCCCCCCTGGGAAAGATGGTCAAGATCGAAGACCAATGGCTCGAGGTCGTAGGCATCCTCGAAAACAAAGCTCTCTTCACCGAGACCGTAGGCGAACTTGCCGCCCGTGACCTCAATACCGACGTCTACGTACCCCTCAGTATGTTTCTCGATCGTTTTTCGCGGGGCAACGTCCTCGCCAGTGAGCTGCAACAGCTCACCATTCAGGTAGACAACTCCGACCGCTTGATGGAGACCTCTACGCTCATCGACGAGATTATCCGTCGCCACCACTTTGGCAACGAAGACTACGGCATCGTCATCCCCCTCGAACTTCTCAAGCAAGAGGAGAAGGAGCGCCAAATCTATAACTTCCTCCTCGGCGCCATCGCCGCCATCTCGCTCATCGTGGGCGGCATAGGCATCATGAACATCATGCTCGCTACTGTCATGGAGCGCACCCGTGAAATCGGTATCCGCCGCGCCATTGGAGCACGTAAGAGCGACATCATGGGCCAGTTTGTCACCGAGGCTGTCGTCATCAGTATCGCCGGCGGACTCATCGGTGTTGTCCTTGGTGTATCGCTCTCGCTCCTCGTCTCGGTGTTCACCGATGTTAGCACCTACATACGCCTCTATAGCGTCATCATCGCTTTCGCCTTCTCCGTCATTGTAGGAGTCGTTTTCGGCTACCTCCCCGCGAAGAATGCCGCCAACCTCAAACCTGTAGATTCGATACGATATGAGTAACCTGATAGAAATCAATCACATCACCAAACGCTACGAGATGGGCGACAACGTTGTCATGGCCCTCCAAGACGTAAGCCTCACCATCCGTCAAGGCGAGTACCTCAGCATCATGGGCCCCTCAGGCTCTGGCAAGAGCACCTTCATGAACATTCTCGGTTGTCTTGACACCCCCACCACGGGTGAGTACAAGTTTCGCGGTGTCGATGTCAGTCACCTCAACGACGATGAGCTCTCCGCCATGCGCAATAGAGAGATAGGCTTCGTGTTCCAGAACTTTAACCTTCTGCCCAAGCTCGATGCTGCCCAGAATGTTGAGCTCCCCTTGGCCTATGCCGGCGTACCCGCAGCCGAGCGCCGTGAGCGAGCCGTGCGATCCCTCGAGCGCGTAAAGCTTGCCGACCGCATGCACCACCGTCCCAGTGAGCTCTCTGGAGGTCAGCGCCAGCGTGTAGCCATTGCCCGTGCCCTCGTCACCAACCCTGGCATCCTCCTCGCCGACGAGCCCACCGGAGCCCTTGACTCCAAGACTGGCATCGAGATTATGCGCCTCTTCGACGAACTACATCAAGAGGGCAACACCATCATTCTCATCACCCATGAGCAAGATATAGCCAACTATGCCATACGCAACGTATACATCAAAGACGGAGCCATACACTACGATCGCTTAAACTCCCAAAGAACTATTGTAAAGTAAGAATAGAAACTCAAACCTTTTTATAGAGTCTTCCTTGCCATGTGTCGCGTTCTTGCATGCGATGTTTCAGGTGCTCTACAAATTGGAAGTTTTTTATTCCCCAATCAGGAGCTATGAGCAATGAACGAGGTGATTGTGAGATAAATCGTTCTACGACCATTGTTGATGGCAAGTGCTCTATATAGTCTATAGCTAAATCAATATATTCGTTTACTGTATAAAGGTGGAATTGTTCGGGGTACTGCTCATATTCTCGAGCCATGCGTGTCCCCTTAATTAACTGAAGCTGATGTAACTTAATCATGTCAAGGGGGAGCGATGCGATAGCATCGGCTTGTCTCATGAGTTCGTCGTGGTCTTCGCCTGGGAGCCCAAGGATAAGGTGTCCGCCCACTAATATGCCTCTCTCGTTTGTCTTCAATATTGCTTCTATGGCTGTGGTGAAGTCGTGTCCGCGATTGATGCGCTGCAGTGTTATATCATTGGCACTTTCTATGCCATACTCTACCATGACGAAAGTCTTGTGGCTTAATTGCTCTATATAATCAAGTAGGGTAGGGGATATGCAGTCTGGACGTGTACCAATGACAAGGCCTACTATACCCTCTACGGATAGAGCTTCTTCGTACATAGCTTTCAACTGTTCTATCTCACCATATGTATTGGTATAGGCTTGAAAATAAGCCAAATAATGCATCGTGGGGTACTTGCGGGAGAAGAACCTGATACCATCTTCCAACTGCTTGCGTATACCGAACTTCGGGTCGCAGTATTCAGGGTTGAATGTTTGGTTGTTGCAATAGGAACAGCCTCCTGTGCCTTTTGTCCCGTCGCGATTGGGACACGTGAATCCTGCGTGGATAGAGATTTTTTGTACCTTCCCTTCAAAATGTTTTGCCAGAAAAGAGGCAAAGTCATAGTATAAAGGATGTGTTGACTCCGGCATAGAATGACTTTCCCAAATCTTATCGTAGTCTTACTACATCACCCGGCATTGGAGAATAAGTGTCGTAGGTAGCCTTGTTCATCTTATATAATCGATTCAAGCGTATACCATATTTCTGTGATATCATGTACATACTTTCTCCATCTCTTACCGTATGTTGTACGTGGGGCTTCTGTGCCTTACGATGTTTGCGGTGTAGATAGATTATATCTCCTTTGACTGGTACATATTTTCGGTATAGATCGTTGTAACAGATGAGTTTTCGCTTGGGTATTCCAAATTCTTCGGCAATGGACTGCATGGTATCCCCTTGTCGAGCTATGATATAGACTATATCATTGGCCATATAAGGTGTATGGGGAGTGAGATTCTTTGATTTATTGCTCTGCGCACGGTCAAAACGGTCGAGGTCATAGCGCTCGATAATTTCTATCAATTTGTTTGCATATGTAGGACTGGTAGCATATCCTGCACGCTTGAGTCCACGAGCCCAGTTCTCATAATCTGTTTGGGCATACTTGAACAAGAAAGCATACCGACTTCCTGTGGATAGGAAAATGGAATGGTCTTCGTACGAGTCTCTTACGCTTTTATATACGCGGAAACATTCTCCCTTTTTGTCATCATCATGATAGATACGTTTGCCGTCCCATGAATGACATTTGATGCCAAAATGGTTGTTGGCCTTTTGTGCCAATTCACTCTTTCCTGCTCCAGACTCTAATAAACCTTGTGCCAAGGTAATGCTGGCCGGTATGTGATATTTGTTCATCTGCTCGATGGCGATATCTTTATATTGGTTGATATATTCCACATAGTCATTGGTCTGACCTTGTGTTGTAATTGCCATTGCAAATAAAAATAGGGAAAGAACGACATGTTTTTTCATTATATTCATGTTTTGTGATATAAACTGTGCAAAAATACAAAAAAATATCTCGTTTCTATGTTACTTCTTTATATTTATTGCTATTTTTGTACGAGTTTGTTTAAATTTTATAAATACAAAAGGTATTTATGATTTCTACCGATACCATCTGCGCCATCTCCACCGCACAGGGCGGAGCCATCGGCGTCATCCGTGTCAGCGGCTCCGAAGCCATTGCCGCCACCGACCGCATCTTCCGTCCCATGAGCGGAGCACCGCTCACCGAGCGCAAGCCACGCACTGCCGTGTTTGGCCACATCATCGGAGTGCAGGGCGAGATTGTCGACGAGGTACTGGTGACTCACTTCTGCGGTCCCCACTCTTATACGGGCGAAGACTCGGTAGAGATCTCATGCCACGGCTCATCCTATATATTACAGCAGGTGATGCGCCTGCTCACCTCGAATGGATGCCGTCTTGCCGCACCGGGCGAATACACCCAGCGTGCCTTCCTCAATGGCAAGATGGACCTCAGCCAAGCCGAGGCCGTGGCCGACCTTATCGCCTCCACCTCCGCTGCCACCCATCGCTTGGCCATGAATCAGATGCGTGGTGGCTTCAGCAAAGAACTGTCCACACTACGCGACAAGCTGCTCCACCTCACCTCACTCATGGAGTTGGAGCTCGACTTCAGCGACCACGAGGAGCTCGAGTTTGCCGACCGCAGCGAACTCTCCCAGATAGCCTCCGACATCGAACGCACCGTATCGCGCCTCGTCCATTCCTTTAGCGTAGGCAATGCCATCAAGAACGGCGTTCCCGTAGCCATCATCGGTGAGACCAACGTGGGAAAGTCCACCCTCCTCAACGCCCTGGTGGGTGAGGAACGCGCCATCGTGAGCGACATCCACGGCACCACACGCGACGTCATCGAAGACACCGTCAACCTCCGTGGCATCACTTTCCGCTTCATCGACACCGCTGGCATACGCCAAACCACTGACGTGGTGGAAAGCATCGGCATCGAACGCACCTACCAGAAGATGTTCCAAGCCGACATCATCCTTTGGATGATTGACGCCACACAAGAGACCCACCCTATCCCTCCCTATGAGGGAGGGGAACCTAACGACGTGAATTTTAGAGCCAAATTCCCTAAAGCGTTTGAGGAAATAATTTTTCCGCGATGCCCTCAAGTCCTCCCTCACAGGGAGGATTTAGGTGGGTCTTCCAAGCCCCTCCTCCTCCTCTTCAACATGGCCGATAAGATAACCGCCGAGCAGCGCGAAGCCCTACTCCAAGCCTTTGCCGAAATCGACGCTCCCAAGTTCTTCATCTCCGCCAAAGAGCGCACTGGCCTTGAAGAGTTGGAACGCATATTAGTAGACACCGCCGCCCTGCCCGACATCTCGCAGAGCGATGTCATCGTCACCAACGCCCGCCACTACGAAGCCCTCACCCACGCCCTCGACTCCATCCACCGCGTGCAAGACGGCCTCGCCATGCAACTCTCCGGCGACTTCGTCTCGCAAGACCTCCGCGAGTGCATCCACCACCTATCGGACATCGTAGGCGAGGTATCCACCGACTCTGTGCTTCAAAACATCTTCAAGCACTTCTGCATCGGAAAGTGATAGTTGCACTCTAACGCCCACTAACAGACGCGACGCCTACCAAAATCTCATTAAAGTAAAAAAACGTTATCTTTGCAATATGAAGCGAACTATTATTAACATACTTCTGTTAGCGCTTTTGCTTACTGCATGTAATGGCCTTGAAAACCCATTCGGTTTGGACATTAAGAAAGAGGACTTTGAACTTGAAGGACAAACATTTGCCGTGAGCGGCCTAAAAGGACCTTACGGCCAGCAGGAAATAGGACGAATGCAATACGATGATGTCGATGGCAATCACATAACTGCAGAATTCCACTTCGCCGATGGCAAGGTCACGGTAGTATTCCCAAGCGGAGCATACCGCACGACGGGCTACACTTTAGACACCAAGGCAAGAACCATCCGTTTTGATGCACCAATCACTTATGGTTGCACTGTCCGCTACAATGGCAACACCTATATTGGGGAAGACATCTGCTATGGCAACTATGAAATGATGACAATGAGCGTTGACGGTGTAGGTGGCAAGGAGCTTATGTTCTCCATCTTTGACACATCGGCCGATACTTATTCCGATTTGGATATAGAGAATCAGCAATGGGGAATATCTATGGTGAGCAGGGACGAGTCATCTCTCACGCCTCTGTATGAGATTTCCGGAGAGTACGGTACTATGGATTCTGGGAAAAAACCATTTGCGGACGGTGATACTTGGGCAAATAGTTTTGTGTATGGAGATGCTCTTTTCCCTTGGGTGGAAGGCATAGATCTTTCAACTGTGCATTACGGTCACCTGTGGTGCAATCCTTCAGAGGCGCAAGCCCAGTGGCTTTTGGATAACTGCAATCTTGTGCGTGTTACCAACACGTTAAATGGTGAAGTGAGTATGGCCTTTATGCACAAAACGGAACATACATACATTTCCCTGCTCGCACCATCTATCCTTGGTGAGGAATATGGATTCTGGCTCTCAAACGGCAAAGTTCTTGTTTACAAGTGTCTTGACGCCAATGACGACTCTGCTACCGAGGCCCATATCATAACTCCTGATTCGGATGCCCGCTACTTCCTTTTCCCTAAAAAATAGGCAACGATATAGATGTTGCCCCAAAGATATAATAGGAAATAGTTATAGACAAAATTAATGCGGGACTTTTGGTCTCGTATCTATTGGGTGGCCAGGATAGGGGAGATGCCTGTCGGAAGCCTGATGCTCACCCGCGAATGGAGCGACTGGAACAACCAGTGGTATTGGTGGATTCAGAGCGTCTACGTGACACCCGAGCACAGGCGACAATCTATAAGGCGATGTATCAGAAGGTGAAGGAGGCCGCACGAGAGAGCGGCGTGTCGCAGGTGCGCCTCTATGTCGACAAGACCAACCGCCCTGCCCAGGAGGTCTACCGTCGCCTCGGGATGCACGAGAGCCACTATCTCATGTTTGAGGAGAACGCATAAAGTAAAACCTGCCAGGTACCTCTGGCAGGTTTTACTTTTAATGATACATACTTGGTAATCAGCTACAATCAATTAACGCTAAATATCAATGCCTTACATTTTTTCTTCCGTACAAAAATACACCATAAAGTCATGCCTCGGACCCTATGCAATTACATTTTTGCCGCCTGGCAGGTTTATCGAATTGAAAATTGAAAGTTCAGCCGAAGCTCAACAACAAAGTTGTTAACTCTAAACACTATACTTTAATCTCGCTACAAAACACCTCTTATCTCGCGGTGCACCTGTTCTAATCCCATGTGTCGGATGTCTTGACCTTCAGATAATAATGACCTGCAGATGGTATGAAATCGCATAACTCTTTTACTATTTCCCACAAAGAATTTTCTTTGTTTGGTGGCGAGCATACGCGCGTATGCTCGCCACCAAACGCGCAGTTGTACGCGACCATCCACGCGGATGCTCGCCGTCAATAAACATAAATCCTTAGAGAAAATTCCCACTCTAAGGCAATAAAGTACCCTATCTCCTTGCACCAACTACTCGCACCAATGGCGCATTAATCCACAGCTTGCTGCATAGTTAACGTCAACGTTGCGAAGCTTCGCACCTGCCAAGCGGCAAAAAAGTAATTCCGTATAACCGCCCGAGCGCCCGATTCCTATGATATGTTCGTCCCTGTGGCGAATGTAATGCGCTCGTTATTAGAAGAAAAAAAGCGAAAACTTAATTTTCAATTCTCCATTCTCAATTTCCAATTCCTAAAAACCTGCCAAGGCCCCCTGGCAGGTTTTTTGACTCCTATTGCGAAAGAATTTGAACATTTGTCCGAGGGTATTAGATTTTTTTAATTGCTTTGGACAAATGGTATAATGCCATCGTATCCTCACCTAACAGGTGAGATTCCACCAATACCCCTCATAGCATTCGAGAAGTTCCTCTTCAGTGTAGTAGTCGGGACGAATCCAATCACGCGAAAGCGCAAACATATTCTTATCGGATTTGTACTTCATCCAATAGGTGGAACGCAACATACCTCCGAGATAACGACTAAACTCATGCTCACGGTCGGGGTCACTCTTTAGGAACTCGACTACGTCCACCGTTTTCACCCATCTTTTCTTGTCCAATTCTTTCATCTTTTTTCGGCAAAGGTCAGTAGAGATTTTAACATTGCAAAAGAATTTAGATCTAGTTAGATCGATTTAAGAAACGTTAGATCTAATCTAGCAAAAACGAATGTAATTATGGTACAATTTAATAGGCTTATCCGAAGATAATCATTAAATTTGCAGATAGAAAGTATACTAGAAGTATATTTAAACTGAGTTGTTCTAGATAAATGGAGAATTATATGGTTGCATCTGTTCAAATACGGAAGCCTGAGAATTGGCAAGACTTTGAAAAACTCTGCAAAAAGTTATGGGGGGAAATATGGAAATGTTCTGATACAATCCAACGGAATGGTAGAAATGGGCAGAACCAACATGGTGTTGATGTTTACGGGATTCCCCAAGGTTTAAATGTTTATTACGGGATACAATGCAAAGGAAAGGATGAATACACCCACAGTCAACTTACTGAAAAAGAAATTGATAGAGAAATAGCCAAGGCTAAAACTTTTGAGCCACCCTTAAAACGTTTTGTTTTTGCAACAACTGCAAATAAGGATGCGGCAATAGAAACTTATATAAGAAAAAAGAATATCGAAAGCCTAGAAGAGGGCTCTTTTGAAATTTGTATATCTTGTTGGGAAGATATCGTTGATTTGCTTGAAGAACAAAGGAACACCTACAATTGGTATATTAACAATTGCCAATACAAAGATTCTTCTGATGTGTCTGTAACTATAGAAGGAGAAATGGAATATACAATTCGTCCTCAATACTATCGTACGACTAAGATATACAAACATTCTCCGGCTAACCCATATATTACACTTAACTCTCGAATGATTCCTCCTCCAATTATTAATCCCCCTAGTAAGGAAGATTATAGCTGGATATATGTATATATTAGAGTTCAAAATATTGGTAATACGGTAATTTCAGATTACAAACTTTATCTAAATTTTGTGGATACCAATATCGAAGATACCAGTGATTTATTCCATCTTCCTATGAATTGGGGAATGAACGATGCTGCTAGAACAACATTGTGGAATCGTATAATTCAAAATAGGGAAGTCATTAAATATAGTGATTGTTGCGATTTTGTAATCATCCCAACAGAAAAAATACTTGTACAGACTGACTCTCGAAGTTTTAAAATTGGGTTAAAGCCAAAAAGTAACGCTGAAAAAATTGAATTACAATGGGATTTCAAATCACGAGATTATAACAAGGAAGGAACTATCGTCATAAAAGTTGAACCAATATACGAAGAGAGAGAGCAAATAATTCTACAGGAACCATATGAAATACTTAAAGCCCCCGAAATTGTAATTGAGCCGAAAATCATAGAAAAGGAATGATTCTAATCTAAAAAAATCCCGCCATAACCTTTGTCGTTGCAAAAAAAGATGGTGGAAATTTTTTTAGACAAAGTTGGTCAAAATAAAAAACACAATTGAATGTTTGCTTTTACCATTTTGTATTCAAAAAAGTGTATCTTTGTAACATAAATATATTACACTATGGCTAAAGCAAAACCTTTCGTCAAATGGGTTGGTGGCAAAGGCCAGCTCATTGAACAACTCGAAGCATTGCTTCCAGCTGACTTTGATAAAAGGGAGAACGTTACCTACATAGAGCCTTTTGTGGGGGGAGGAGCAATGCTCTTCTATATGTTGCAGGCGCATCCTAATATAAAGTCAGCCGTAATAAATGACATAAACAGCGACCTGATTACGTGTTATCGCGTAGTTAGAGATAATCCTACAGAACTCGTAGCATCGCTTTCTGAAATACAGAAAGAATATTATGCTTTGGGTAGTGAAGAGGAACGCAAAGCGATGTTCATGCAAGTACGTGACAGATACAACACCAAGGCATTGGGCGATATCGAAAACACTACATTGTTTTTCTTCCTAAATCGCACTTGCTTCAATGGTTTGTACCGGGTGAATAAAAGCAACAAGTTTAACGTGCCTTTCGGTAAGTATGCGACTCCTACGATATGTGATGCTTCTACCATTTATGCAGATAGCGAAGTTTTACAGAACGTAGAAATTCTTTGCGGTGACTTTGAGGAGACAATCAAATATGCCAAGGGAGATACGTTATTCTACTTTGACCCTCCATATCGTCCGCTAAGTTCGACATCGAGTTTCAACGATTACACTAAAGAGGCTTTCAACGATGATGCTCAACGCCGATTGAAACTCTTCTGCGACAGAGTAAACGAACAAGGTTATCAGTTTATGCTCAGCAATTCGGATTGCTTGGGTAAGGATGGACAAGACCGCTTCTTTGATGATTTGTTCGCAGAATACACTATAAACAGAGTGTGGGCATCAAGAAACATCAATGCAATAGCATCAAAAAGGGGTAAACTTACCGAAATTCTTGTACATAACTATGGCATAGGAAGCCGACAAGAGAAAGCATATTTATTACACGAACAACCAACCCCAAGAGTAGCAGATTATGAGTGCACATACGGAACAGGAATTTAATACCTTCATGTCACAACTGAAAGAGACCAACCAAACATTGGGTTTCTTCTGTGACTTTGACAAAATCTCTCAAAACGTAAAGAATATTGAAATTAGCCTCAATATGCTAAACTATCTTATAGGCAAACCCAATATTGAGGAAGCCGTAAGAGATATTTGGCAAAGAGACAAGACTGCATTCAATGTTATGGATATATTGATTGCAGTGCGAGACGACGGGAAGAAGAAAGTCATTGATTCATTGGGTGAATGTGTACTACTGAAAAATCTGTTCACATCACCTGAGGGTGTAATTGAATTCCTTAATGAGACTGGTTTGACTAGCCTTTTCCAAAGCAATCGTATAAAGGATTTAGTGGACTATGTTTTCGGAATAGAGACGGGACTTGATTCTAATGCTCGCAAAAACCGAAGTGGCCATATAATGGAAGATACGGTGGAGGATATACTC
>JAFWXS010000099.1 GCA_017517925.1 Bacteroidaceae bacterium
GTCGAGCTCCACGAGAGCACGCTTCTCGCGCATGAGCTTGAGGAACTCATTGGCGGCCAAGGGAGCAAGGCCGCGATACTTGCGCTGCTCGTTGATGGCGGCACGCATGAAGTTGACCATGCTCACGCCCGGTATCTCTACGGGGTACTGGAACGAGAGGAACAATCCCTCGTGGCTACGGTCTTCGGGCGACAGCTCCAGTAGGTTCTTTCCGTTAAACTCTACGGTGCCCTCAATCACCTCATACGAGGGATGTCCCACAAGCACGTTGCTCAGGGTACTCTTGCCCGAACCATTCGGGCCCATGATGGCATGTACCTCACCGGGGCGCACCTCAAGGTCTATCCCCTTCAATATCTCTTTGCCATTGATGCTGGCATGCAGGTTGCTTACAGAAAGCATCGAGGACCCACCCCCAGCCCCTCCCTCTATGGAGGGGAGAACAGATTGTCCGATATGTTGATTTTCAATACTCATATATATTATATATTAATTATTTTATAACTTCCGCGATGCCCGAGTTCTCCCCATAGAGGGGGAGTTAGAGGAGGTCCCTATCCCACACTTCCCTCCAGCGATACCGAGAGCAGCTTCTGCGCCTCCACGGCAAACTCCATAGGCAGCTTGTTGATAACCTCCTTGGCATAGCCGTTGACGATGAGGCCGATGGCATCTTCGGTCTTGATGCCACGCTGGTTGCAGTAGAAGAGCTGGTCCTCGCTGATCTTCGAGGTGGTGGCCTCGTGCTCCACTACGGCCGTCTCGTTCTTGATGTCCATATAGGGGAAGGTGTGTGCTCCGCAGTGGCTACCCAGCAGGAGCGAGTCGCACTGGCTGTAGTTGCGTGCACCATCGGCACGCTCACCCACCTTCACAAGTCCGCGGTAGGAGTTCTCGCTCCGTCCGGCCGAGATACCCTTGCTGATGATGGTGCTCTTGGTGTTGCGACCGAGGTGTATCATCTTGGTGCCCGTGTCGGCTTGCTGGTAGTTGTTGGTCACGGCTACGGAGTAGAACTCGCCCTGCGAGTTGTCTCCCGAGAGGATGCACGAGGGGTATTTCCATGTGATGGCCGAGCCGGTCTCAACCTGTGTCCACGACAACTTGCTGTTGGCACCACGGCAGTGACCGCGCTTGGTGACGAAGTTGTACACACCGCCACGGCCCTCGGCATCGCCGGGGTACCAGTTCTGCACGGTGCTGTACTTCACCTCGGCACGCTCCATCACTACTATCTCCACGATGGCGGCATGCAACTGGTTCTCATCACGCATGGGGGCCGTGCAGCCCTCGAGGTACGACACATAGCTGTCGTCGTCGGCCACGATGAGCGTACGCTCAAACTGTCCCGTGTTGGCCGCATTGATGCGGAAGTAGGTGCTTAGCTCCATAGGGCAGCGCACGCCCTTGGGGATATATACGAACGAGCCGTCACTGAACACGGCCGAGTTGAGCGCGGCAAAGTAATTGTCGCGGTAGCTCACCACAGAACCAAGGTACTGCTTCACCAAGTCGGGGTATTCGCGCACAGCTTCGCTGATGGAGCAGAAGATGATGCCCTTCTCGAGCAGCTTCTCCTTGAAGGTGGTCTTCACGCTCACTGAGTCCATCACAGCATCCACGGCCATGCCACCGCTCAGCGCCAAGCGTTCCTCGAGGGGTATGCCCAGCTTGTCAAAGGTCTTCATCACCTCGGGGTCTATCTCGTCGAGGCTCTTCGGCCCCTCCTTCTTCTTCGTGGGGTCGGCATAGTACGAGATGGCCTGGTAGTCAATTTCGGGAATCTGCAGATGCGCCCAATTGGGCATCTCCAGTCCCAGCCAATAGTTGTATGCCTTGAGGCGGAAGTCGAGCAGCCACTCGGGCTCGCCCTTCTTGGCCGAGATGAGGCGCACCACCTCTTCGTTCAGGCCCACAGGAATCACTTCCGTGTGCACATCGGTGGTGAAGCCGTATTTATATTTCTCCTCGGTAAGACGGCGCACATACTTATTGTCCGTCCGCTTCTTCGGGTCCTTATCTTTATTGTTGTCTTTAGCTTGTTCCATACTGTACTGTTAGGAGGCACGAAATTACTGCTTTTTGCTGAAACGTGCAAGCACAGCATTTGTTTTTAGCCTACACATCTATATTAACCCCCAAATATTTGTAATGAACTACAAACTTTCGTATCTTCGCAGCAAACACCTAAAAACAAGGATACCATGATTAAAATCTACGTAATGGAAAGCTGCCCCGACTGCACCGAGGCCAAGGCTTTATACAACGGCAACCCTGAGTATGAACTCATCGACATAGGCCGCCAGGCACGCAGCCTGAAGGAGTTTCTCGCCCTGCGTGACCACCACCCCGGCTTCACGAAAGTGCGCGAGCGCGGCAACATAGGCATCCCCTGTTTCGTGCGCGAAGACGGCTCCGTAGCCATCTCGCTCAAGCACTTCGATGCAGGGCACTTCACCGAAGGCACTCCCACGGTAACAGAAGGGGCCTCGTGTAGTCTCGATGGCACAGGGTGCTGACACTCAAATGCGGCGGATGGGGACATCGCCGTGACGGAACAGCGTCGCAGAAGATACGCTGCGCCTCGGAAAAGCCTAAATAAATTTGGCTTTTCTCTCGGCTAAACTAAATTTCTTTCGCTCAACAATGCAAGTAAAACTTTCATTGTCTTCGCTTAAACGAAATTTTGCCGTATCTTTGCAACATGAATGTGTTTGCCGACATAGCCCACCTCTTCCCCATCACCAACCCCACGTGGATATTCCTCGTGGTGCTGGTCATCATCCTGCTGGCACCGCTGCTGTTCAACCGCATCCGTATACCCCATATCGTGGGTATGATACTGGCCGGCGTATTGGTGGGCGAGCACGGGCTCAACATCCTCGCACGCGACAGCAGCTTCGAGCTCTTCGGCAAGGTGGGGCTCTACTATATCATGTTCCTCGCCAGCTTGGAGATGGACATGGAGGGGCTGAAGAAGAACCGTACGCGCGGTATCACATTCGGGCTCATCACCTTCCTCATACCCGCGGTATTGGGCTATGCTGCCGGCCACTGGCTGCTGCACCTGCGGTGGGAAGCCTCGCTGCTGTTCTCATGCATCATCGCCTCACACACGCTCATCGCCTACCCCATCGTGGGCCGCTACGGACTGAGCCGCCACGACTGCGTCACCGTGGCCACCCTTGGCACCATGATAGCCCTGCTGCTGGCGCTGTTCACCTTAGCCGGCATATCGGCCAGCGCCGAGGGCGACGTGAGCGCACGCTTCTGGGTAACCTTCCTCCTGAAGTGTGCCCTCTACTGCCTCCTCATCTTCTTCGTCTATCCGCGCATCACGCGCTACTTCTTCAAGCACTATAGCGACAACGTCACCCAGTTCACCTTCGTGCTGGTGCTGCTCGTGCTGAGTGCCGCCCTGTCGGAGCTGGCCGGGCTCGAAGGACTCTTCGGAGCGTTCCTCGCAGGCCTCGTGCTCAACCGCTACATACCGCGCGTGTCGCCCCTGATGAACCGCATCGAGTTTGTGGGCAACGCGCTCTTCATTCCCTACTTCCTCATCAGCGTGGGCATGCTCGTCAACATGAAGAGCCTCTTCGACCATCGCGAAGCCATCTTCGTGGTGCTCGTCATGGTGGTGACAGCCACCGTCACCAAGTGGCTCGGGGCATGGGTCACCCAGCTGGTGCTGCACATGAAGGCAGCCGAGCGACGTATGCTCTTCGGACTCAGCAACGCCCATGCCGCCGGTGCCCTGGCCATGATCATGGTGGGCACACAGCTCGAGGTGGCGTCGGGGCAATACCTCATCGGTGACGACATCATCAACGGTGTGGTACTGGTGATTCTCGTGAGCTGCATCATCAGCTCCCTGATGACCGACCGCGCTGCACGCGAGATAGCCCTTGCCGACACCTCCACGCCTACAGGCTCGGAAGACACCAACAAGAAGGTTATAGTCGCGCTCAACAATCCCGAGACCGTGGAAGCACTCATCGACACGGCCATTATGATGCGCAGCCCCAAGTCGAAAAAGGAGATGGTAGCCCTGCAGGTATGTCTCGACAACGAGCATGTGGAGCAACAGTTTAAGTTGGGCAAGCAGAACCTCGAGCGTGCCGCCAAGGCCGCGGCAGCGGCCGATGTGCACCTCGCCACCTACAACCGTGTGGGCGTGAACGTGGTGGGCAGCATCGTGCACTCGATGAAGGAGTTCGAGGCCTCGGAGCTGCTCCTCGGCCTGCACCACAAGCGACGCATGGGCGACTCGTACCTCGGCACCGTAGCCACCGAACTGCTCAACCGCACCAACCGCCAGGTCATCATCGTCAACTACCTGATGCCCGTCAACGTGGTGCACCGCATCATCGTGGCCGTGCCCGAGTGGGCCGAGAAGGAGGTGGGCTTCTACCAATGGGTAGAGCAGGTGAGCTGCATGGGCGAACAGCTGGGCTGCCGTATCGACTTCCATGCACACACCGACACCATACCCCTCCTGCAAAACTACATCGGGGCCAACCACCCGAGCACACGCACCTCATACACCGCACTTGACGACTGGAACGACCTGCTCATCGTGACGCAGCACCTCTCCTACGACCACCTCTTCGTGCTCGTCAGCGCACGACGCGGCGGCATATCGTGGCAACCCTCCTTCGACAACCTGCCTACGCAGCTGGTGCGCCACTTCTCGAACAACAGCCTCATGATTATCTACCCCGAACAGTTCGGACAGGCTCACGAACTCTCCTTCGCACAGCCCTTGCCGACGGTGAAATAAGTGGAAAGATGACAACGGACAACAGACAACGGACGAAGATGAGAACCACGGATTACACAGATTACACGGATTACTTTGCTAACGCGATTTTAATATCAACGCGATGAAACAGATTACACTGATTGTGTGCATCGCTTCACTCGCACAAGCCATCCGGACGGGTACAAGCGACGCGCGTACAAGAATCGGTGAAATCAGTGCCATCGCGTTGAATAGAAGGAATAATCCGAGTTAATCCGCGAAATCCGTGGTTGAAACCTAATGATGAAGACAAGAAACAGAGAGCATACAGAATGACGATAGACAAGATGGAAGAGCATTGGACCGACCGTACCGAGCTGCTGCTGGGCAGCGATAAGATGCAGCGCCTGCGCGATGCCCACGTGCTCGTGGTAGGCACAGGCGGCGTGGGTGCCTACGCTGCCGAGATGCTGTGCCGTGCGGGCATAGGAGAGATGACTATCGTAGATGCCGACACCGTGCAGCCCACCAACATCAACCGCCAGCTGCCCGCCACACACGCCACCCTCGGCCGCCCCAAGGTGGAGGTCCTCGCCGAACGCTTCCGCGACATCAACCCCGACATCAAGCTGCATGTGTTGCCGGCATACCTGACGGAAGAGGATGCGGCCCCTCTACTTTCAGGAGTGCAGGAGTGCAGGAGTGCAGGAGTGCAGACAAATGCAAATTCAGGAGTGCAGGAGTGCAGGAGTGCGGGAGTGCAGACAAATGTTATGACTGCTGCCAATGACAATCGGGCGGAAGAGCTATCCTCTGTACTCCTGAGCGAAGCGATAACTCCCGAACTCCCGAACTCCTCAAACAGAATAGACTTCATCGTCGATGCCATCGACACCATCGCCCCCAAGTGTGCCCTCATCACCGAGGCCCTGCGCCGCCGCATACCCATCGTGAGCAGCATGGGAGCGGGAGCCAAGAGCGACATCACCCAGATACGCTTTGCCGACCTGTGGGACACCTACCACTGCGGCCTGGCCAAGGCCGTGCGCACCCGACTGAAGAAGGCGGGCATACGCCAGCCCGTGCCCGTGGTGTTCTCCACCGAACAGGCCGACCGCCGTGCCGTCATCACCATCGAGGGCGAACAGAACAAGAAATCCACCACCGGCACCATCAGCTACATGCCCGCCGTGTTTGGCTGCTACCTTGCCGAATATGTGATACGGAAAATAACGATGAACGATGAACGTTTAACGATTAACGATTAACGAAGAACGATTAACGAAGATGAAGCTCATTTCTCGTCGGCACAACACCTTAACCCCTAACCCTTAAACCCTAAACGTTAAACCTTAAACGTTAAGCTCTCACCCTAAACACTAAACACTAAACACTACACTCTAAACAAGCACGATGATACAACTCCACAACATCCACAAGAGCTTCGGCACGCTTGAAGTGCTCAAAGGCATCGACCTCACTATAGGCAAGGGCGAGGTGGTGAGCATCGTAGGCCCCAGCGGCGCCGGCAAGACCACGCTGCTACAGATACTCGGCACGCTCGACCGTCCCGACAGCGGACATGTGCTGTTTGACGGCATCGACGTGTCGCAGTACAAGGAGAAGCAACTCTCGGCCTTCCGCAACCGCCACATCGGCTTCGTGTTCCAGTTTCACCAGCTGCTGCCCGAGTTTACCGCAGTAGAGAACGTGATGATGCCCGCCCTCATCAGCGGTGCCAGCATGGGCGATGCCCGTAGCCGTGCCATGGAGATGCTCGACTACCTACGCCTTACCGACCGTGCCAGCCATAAGCCCGCCGAGCTCTCCGGCGGCGAGAAGCAACGTGTGGCCGTGGCCCGCGCCCTCGTCAACCGCCCGCAGGTAATCCTTGCCGACGAGCCATCGGGCAGCCTCGACACCCAGAACAAGGAGGAGCTGCACCAGCTCTTCTTCGACCTTCGCGACCAGCTGGGCCAGACCTTCATCATCGTCACCCACGATGAGCAACTGGCCGCTACCACCGACCGCACGATACGTCTACGCGACGGAAGGATTGAATAAGTGGAAAGGTGAACCGAAGGTCGACGTCCGTAGGGGCTGAAGTCAAAGTGGAACGGTGACAACAGACAACAGGCGAAGATGAAAACCACGGATTACACCGATTACACGGATTACTTAGCTAACGCGATTTTAATATCAACGCGATGAAACAGATTACACTGATTGTGTGCATCCTTCACTCGCACAAGCCATCCGGATGGGTACAAGCGAAGCGCGTACAAGAATCGGTGAAATCAGTGCCATCGCGTTGAATAGAAGGAATAATCCGAGTTAATCCGTGAAATCCGTGGTTGACCACTAATAATGAAGACAAGAAACATGAGTACAAGACAACAACAAATGGAGGCCTTTGGCCGATTCCTCGACGTATTGGACGAACTACGCGAGAAATGTCCGTGGGACCGCAAGCAGACCAACGAGAGCCTGCGCCCCAACACCATAGAGGAGGTATACGAACTGTGCGATGCCCTCATCAACGAGGACGACACCAACATCTGCAAGGAGCTGGGCGATGTGCTGCTCCATGTAGCCTTCTATGCCAAGATAGCCTCGGAGAAGGGAACCTTCGACATGAAGGACGTATGCGACCGCCTCTGCGAGAAACTTATCTTCCGCCATCCACACGTGTTTCCACAAAATGAAAGCGGAAGGATGAAAGCGGAAAATGCCGAACAAGTATCTGAGAACTGGGAACAGCTGAAGCTGCGCGAGAAGGGCGGCAACAAGCGTGTGCTGAGCGGTGTGCCCTCGGGACTGCCCTCCATCGTAAAGGCCTACCGCATACAGGAGAAGGCCCGCAACGTGGGCTTCGAGTGGGACGATGCCTCCGGTGCTTGGGAGAAACTGCTCGAGGAGATAGACGAGCTGAAAGCCGAGTTGGACCGTGGCAACCACGACCTTGCCGAGGCCGAGTTGGGCGACCTGCTCTTTGCCACCATCAACGTGGCCCGCATGAACGGTCTCAGCCCCGACAATGCCCTGGAGCGCACGAACCAGAAGTTTATCCGCCGCTTCAACTACGTAGAGGAAGGTGCCATCGCCCAAGGTCTCAACCTCAAGGACATGACCCTCGAGGAGATGGATGCCCTGTGGGACGAGGCCAAGGAGAAGGGGCTCTGAATCCCTGTTGTAGGCACACTAAAACCCATTCGAGCACAAGCTATCCCCTTCAGGCATAGACCCCAAAACGACAAGAGGGAGTATCCTACGATACTCCCTCTTCCTATTAACCAGCAGCTCTGCTGCTTACTCTTCCTCCTCTACATACCAGAGGTCACCCCACTTGCCGCGGCGTTTGTATACGATCACAAGCTGCTCTGTCTCGGTTTCCACCTCTTCTTCAAAGAAGCTCATGGCGAGCATCTCTGTCAGCTCGGTTTCTATCACTTCAATTTCCGGTTTGATATATGTTTTCTTTTCCATAACTTTAAGGAAGCCTCCCCACCCCCTTCCGAAGAGGGGCTTTCCGACATCGCGGAGGGGTCAGGTGAGAGGTTTATAATTCTTATACTATTATTTACTTTTCAGCGAGGTCCGCAAGCCCCCTCTTCGGGAGGAGGTTGTGGGGAGGGCTCACTTAATCACTACTTTCTTACCATTCACGATATACATTCCCTTGGTGGGATTCAGCACACGGCGACCGGCGAGGTCGTAGACGGCTGTTGGCTGTTGACCGTTGGCTGTTGACTCCAACTCGCCTATGCCGGTAGTACCCTCACCACGGCGGAAGCTGAACATGGCAGGAGCAGCCTGAGCTGCGACTTCAACGGGGAGGTATACCTTGTTGGCACCGTTGAGGAATGCGTTCTTGTCGAGTTTTGCCTTGTAGAGGCCGACATCGGCAGCGCCAGCAGGCTTAGCCAACACATAGTATGTGGTATTGGCAACGGCAGTCACATAGGTCTTGGCTGTAGAACCCTGGAGGAGCCCCTTGTCAAACTCTGCCGGTATTCCCTCTGTAGCAATAGCAAACGTATGAACACCCTCTTCGCCTTCGAGGATAAGTCCGGTACCTGCAGGCACCACACCTCTAACCTCCTTGAGCACCACACTGTTGGTCGCAGTCTCTGAGATGACATAAGCCGTCACCGTTCCAGGAATCGTCACCGCCACAGGAGTATAGAAGGTAGCATAGCCCACTGCGCTTACCGTCACGGGGAGTTCGGTCACCTCCTCGACAGTGAAGTTATGCTCAGGAGCATGAGGTGAGCTACAATGGTCAACGAAATAGATTGCCTCATCGCCACTACCAGAGATATTGGCATGCAAAGAGTGGCCTACTGTAATATATAGCTTTCCAGCCACAGAACCTGCGGTAAAACTTGCAGCACCAGCAGTCGCCCCTACCGCCTGAAGGCCTCTGTTGCCACCTTCATCGCGTACATACCGACCTGCAGAGTATGAGAGCAGTTTACTGCCATCATAATAGAAGATTGAAGCGGCTCCCTGTTCGTCAGTCATAAGCATAGAATTCTCTTTGTCTTTTACACCAGAAGCCACAGCCTGCACATACTTCACGCCAGCCTCACCACCATAATCATAGCTGAAACGATAGAACTTACCCGCTTCGGGGAGGTTGAGTGAGAACGAGGCTGCGATTTCCTCAGCAGCAACAGTCTGCTCTTCAATCTCGGGGACAGTAGTAGACTCCGTTATACCCTCCTTGAATGCAACGATAGCCTCAAGTTTTGTATCCACATTGTCAATGCTACTTGAGTAGTAACCGATGGCATCGCTCATTTCATCTACCTTTGCTTGGGCAGCAGCGATAGCCGTTTCGAGTGCTTGGATAGCCTCATAGCGATTTACAGCCTCAGCAATGGTTGTAAGAGTTTCTTCTGCGAGTGCACCAACGATAGCCACCTGATGGTTGCTACCATCGTCCTCAAGATTATTCCATCCGCCAGTCCAACATATCATTTGTCCCGCCTTATTGTTATTCACCACATATTGATTGTCCATAGAGAACATGATAGGATAATCTGTCCAAGCACTCTTCTTGAAGGTGAGACCTGTTGTCTGAGGAGTTGCGCTAAAGGGCATCTGGGTATTGTTCCGGGTTTCTACACCCATAAACTGAGCCTTACCAATATTGTAGAGATAACTGTATCCTCTTTCAGACTTGTAAACAGCCCACTGGTAGTTGGTATTGTCTGCTGCACCCGTTCCTGAGATTACGCCATCAGTTCCATCAGCACCCATCCAACCACGCTTAGATACGAATGTATATACATACGCATTCTTGAAGTCCGCTACCTCTCTTACGTAGGTGACAGCAGTGATTGCCTCGGTAAGGAGCTCCACTTGCTCTGTCAACTGCCCTGACGTAGCAGCATCATTGTCATAGACACCTTGGGCTGTTGTCTTGGCGTTTGTTAGAGCTCCCGTGTCTTCGGCATCGAGATAACCTAATCCCAACAGTTCATTAGCTCTATTGATAAGTGCCAACAACTCGGGTTTCAGTTCATGATCAACCAAGTAGCTGTCGATAGTGGCTACCGCATTGGCCAAGAGCTCGGCAGCACCATCGGCCATATAGCCAGCGGTGACCTCACGAATTTTGACCTTGTTACCACCATCTCCCAAGTCATTGTAGAATGAGATCACAGGAGGTTCATAGCTGTTACTAATACCGATATGATGTCTGCTTTCGCCATTCACGAAGGCAGCCACAAACGGATAGAATCGATTTCCTGTAGCAGCCAAGAGTTCAACACCTTGGGTAGGCACTTCTGAGTAGGTGGTATAAGTCTGTCCTTTTGCATCGGGCTCAGACATCACCACGAACTTCTGCGCACCGATACTATATAAATAGGTATGGTCTGCCACGGTGAGGAATGCAAACTGCTGATCCGGATCATTCGAGGCGGGTTCCTTACCAGCATTTACTGTTGACCACAATGCAGTTTTTTCGTCATTGTGGCACCAATAGCCACGTTCGTAGGTCGATACGGTATAAACCTTCTCGTTGCTCAGTTCGCTTGCATCCTTTATCATATCCTCAGCCTGCTCAATGTCTGCCAGCAGACTGTAATCGCTATAACTACCTACATATACGATTCGGTAGCGCTTGCCATCATCGTCAGCTCCACCCTCAATATGATAGAGTTTATTACCATCAGTACCGGTATTCGCCGGTATCACATACTTTTCATCGATCTTCACCCACCAAGGATACACCTTATGGTTAGACGACTCAAACGAAAGCACGGGAGAGGGATAATCGGTAAAGTTCAGGTTCTCGTCCACAAACTTCTTTGCGCCTACGCTGTAGAGATAGAAATAGCCTTCAGGAGTAGCTTGCGTGCGCAAGATGACAAACTGCTGATTGACGTCGTTCGCGTTTTCACTCAATTGTTCGAACAATCCAGAACTGAGCTTCGTCGTCTCCATGGTGCTATACATCAAGGGCGAACGCTCGGCCTGCAACGCATAGACGCTCATACCCATAGGGTTTACCAACTCGGACAGATCGGCCACGCCAAACTCCAACGCTCTAAAGGCCGAACCGTTCCCGGCAGGAGCATCCGCATTATTCCAAACTTTCAGTACTCCAGCGCTGCCAAAATCATTCAAGCACTCCGTTTCTCCTTGACGAATCACGAAGCCACCATTACCCCGCTCAATCTGCCAGGTTTTCTCTTCCTGCTTCATGTAGGCTGCGGTACCATTTGTAGTGGCATCTACACTCAAAGAATAGTTCAGATAGTCTGTATCCTTATTCAGAATCTTGAAGCCATTGATGGCATCACCGACGAAAGCCCACTGAGCCTTATCGGCCAGTTGTTCAACCGATGTTGTAGAGCTTGTTCCACCGTCTGTCTTCGTCACATACTTCCAACTGCTGCTATTGACCTGCAGATAATGCCAGATCAAGAAATTCTCGTCTGTAGATGTCTTGAAAGGCAGGATTTCTTCAAGCGTCACAGTTACGGTGGTAGGTTCGGTCACCGTTACCGTCCAATTGCCATCTACCGCCCCAAGCGGGGTTTCACCCACCATACATGACCCGACAGTGACATATTTATAGGGATAGGGATTCATTACGGTATAAGTTCCTCCGGAACGGACATATGTATCGACACGGCAGTTTTCGAGTTCTTTCCCCTTAAATTCATATTTTACAGTCAGAGGATATGCACGGGCAACGACCCATTGTGTAGCACTAGCACCAGGTTCCCAACCAACAAGCACATTGCTACCATTGATATGACCATAAGCATAATTTCCACCGGTAGTCTCCTTAAATACCCCATAAACATCTGTCTGATTTTTCCAAGCAAATTGCTTCTCACTTCCACCATCAACCATGCTTACTGCAGTGCTCTGTCGGATTTCGCCTATATACTGACCCGTAGACAGATTTCTAAGCTTCACATTGGCATCATCTCCCGCTTCAACAGCCCAGAATGTAGACAAGCCGTCCTTATCAGTACCGTTCAGTCCACTCCCGTTCGCTTCAAGGTATGTCCCGTAGCTTTTGTTCTTCAACTGGATATATTCACCGGCAACAGGCACAGCAGTACCACGCTCAGAAGCTTTAAGCGTAGCCATTGCTGCATTGATTGCGATATGGCCAGAGACCGCTGAAACCAAATCATCAGTATTTACCGCTTCAACGACCTCTTTTGCTGTTGCTATAGCCTCATCTGCATAAGTAAAATAATCTGCCATCTCCGCATCTGCGATATAAGCCAACGCATCGGCTTTGGCCGTAGCGGCTTCTTGCATCAAATCAGTTGTAGTCTTACCAGCAGGATAAATTCTCCAAAGAGAACCATCATCACCCAAACTATAATCACCGACAGACGTGCCACCATAGTCATGCCAACCGTTGCTCTCAACATCTGTACGACGGATGATATAACCATAATTATTAATCTCTTTAGCACCGATATAATATACTCGTGCCGGCCATGCGTCAGTACCCATAAACCCTGAAGAGTGATTTTCGACACCTGTTGCATGAGCAGCATTAAAGATACGGCAGGCAATGAAGCCCTCGGGCGCAGTGGCTTGCGCCTCTTCATCCTGCACGAAGTACCAATATGAGCTCAGACCTAAACCACCTTCTTTGAAGGTAGAGTTATGCCCATCAAAATTCACATAAGAGGTCCTTCTGTTAGAACGAATATAGTGCAATACAATATTACCCTCTGTTGAAAGTTTGATGGCAGGGAGATCCCCTTCATACTTATCTATAGCCCACACAGAGCCTGCATCATTTCCGCCATAACCAGCGACAGAGGTATGCGCGTTCCCTGAATCATTCCATGCCTCGTTAGTTTTTCCGCCATCTGTCAATGTTTCCTGATTGGCAATCGCGAGTCCACTGTAGGAGGTATTCCCTGATTTCTTTATATACCAGTCTATACCATCATCAGTCCACGAATTGGTAGCAGCACATTTCTTGCCAGTCACAGCATTATGGATTTTGTACGTCCCTGCTGTTTCACCGGCAGTAAAATAGAAGAGGCATGCAACACTTTCAATTGCATCTCTCAACTTAATCGACTGACCGACGCCATCATATCGCGCATAGACATTGCCACGTATATTCTTGATGGTGTAATAGATAGGGCTGTCAACATCGGTAGTAACCTCAAACGGTGCATCATTCTCTATGACTTCATAAAATGCAAACGGGGTAGATTTCCCGGTTTGTAGGCCACTGATATGCCTCCATCCTGTAGCATTATCATAATAAACGCAAACGACAGGAGTTTCCGCTGTAATATCATTATACTCTATTTTCGTTCCTTGTGCATCGCACGCTTGCACATCGGAACCACAAGAGATTGACCCCTTCACTGTGTGATAGGAGACGATATTCATACCCGTCTTTGTATCCGTAGAAGTCAACGTATTAGCCTGCAAGTACTTACCTTCATTGTTTTTGACATAGTAGACATTGTTTTCGCCGACCTCCTCTACAGTGAACAAATAAGATTCATCAGTAATCGTCACATTGGGCAACAAATCAGAGTAAGCCAATGCTCCCTTGTTGTTGTACAACAGATTGGGCCGTGCGCTATTATAAAATGTCGCAGCCGAAATGAAATACTTCTCTCCTGCCTTCAGAGTTGTAGTACGCGCCCCTGGCGTATAATAAGTCTGAGCCATTACACTTGACGTGAACAAGCAAAAAGCCAACGTCAATAGCATAGTAAACCTCTTTTTCATGAGTATTGTTTGTTTTTATTAGTTTGTTATTTTCTCTATTACCCTCAGCTTGTGTCTCGTTCGCACGCGCACAAGAGGTCATAAATCATGCAAATATATGCAAAAGTTCCTAAACAGCAAAAAATGACATATAAAAGTTGGAAAAACGGCTATTACTATAGGCTATTCAATAGACAATATCGTACAGATTTGCACTCGTATCTGTTTCATCCGCGCCATCGTGTTGATTATTTTATTGTCAACTGATTGCACTGATTGCACTGTTTTGCATCGCTGATTGTTGGCTTCACACAGACAGAAAAGCGGTAGACAAGGAGCGGTTTTTGCACTTGGCGAGTGCAAACTATCTTTATTTTTGCACTTGGCGAGTGCAAAAATGTTGTTTCTTTATGGTAAACCATGAAGATAGTTGTATCTTTGTGGCGTAATCAGTAAAAAAAGCATTATGGACAGCTTGATACGTATATACAAAAAACTGTTGCGTGAGACTTCAACAGAGTTTCACCGCTATCTTTACTGTCTATTCATTGGGCAAGGACAGCGCTGACGTAGGCAACCTACGCGAGACATTCTTTTTCAACCAAATGCGCGTGAACAACCCCATCACGACATCATCAGTCGGGGACTTCAAGATAGGAGAGCGCATCTTTGAAGTGGGTGGGAAATCCAAGGGAAGACGTCAGATACAGGGTGTGGAACAAGGCTTCGTAGTAAAGGATGATATTGAGTTCTCATCGGGAAACATCCTTCCGCTATGGTGGTTCGGACTCAATTATTGACACTTCACCATCATCAATCAGAGCCGTCCGATTTTTCCAACGGACAGCTCTGGCACTTTTATTGGACGGCTCTGATAATCTTGACGGACGGCTCCGATTGGTTGGGTTATTCCTGTTTTGCCACGATTAACCACGCAAAGCGCATTACCCCTACATTCTATCCCCCCCAAAAACCACCCTACGCATACTTGCGGGGGAAGCGGAAGAAAATGCCGAGCAGGGCTACCACTCCGAGGATGATGGGATAGTAGAGATACCCGATGATATCGAACGGCGTGATGGCTGCGAGGCCGGCAGCCATGAGGAGCTGGGCACCATAGGGGATGAGTCCTTGGGCAAAGCAGCTGAAGGTGTCGAGCAGCGA
>JAFWXS010000100.1 GCA_017517925.1 Bacteroidaceae bacterium
TATATATATATTATAATATAAAATATTATTTACAAGTTTTACATTCCCATTGTTGCATTGTTGTTTTCTCATTTTTGTAACTGTTATCTGTTATCTGTGATAACTGTGATACGGGGAGGCAAGATTTTTTGCACACGTTTGCAAAATTTCTCCAGCATGTCCCACGATTTGGGACAAGCTCCGCGTATCTTTGCACCGAAAATATAGTTTTGTTATCCGAAAAAAATAGATTATGTGCAAATTCAATCCTGAAGAACTGGAGGAAATCTTCCAACTGCTCGAACGCGCGGGCATGAACCCCATGTGGTGCGACACGCCCGTGCCCTATTTCGATGTGAATGTGCCTGCGGGCATCCCCACGGAGCTGGGCGATGCCGTGAAGGGCGAATACCTGATGCTGCCTGCCTCGCTGGCGGGGATGAGCCCCACCATGGTGCTGAACGTGCGGGGCGACTCCATGCGCGATGCGGGCATCACGACCCACGACCGCATAGAGGTGCTCCTCACCCCCAGCGTCAACGATGGCGACATCGTGGTGGCCGAGGTGGACGGGGAGTGCACCGTGAAGAACTTCTTCACCGACGAGCAGGGCGACCACTGGCTGGTGCCCAGCAACGAGGCCTACCGCCCCATCCGCCTCACCGAGGAGATGCAGGTGCGCATCGTGGGCGTGGTGACGGGCATCGTGAAGAGCGCTCCGCGCACCTCGTACAACGAGTGCGTGAAGAGCATCAGACGCGTCAGGGAGCAGCAGGGGAAGGGACGCCCCTTGCAGGCAAAGGTGGAACGCGCCATCGGGCGCATGGCCACGGAGGTGAAGAACGCCCGGCAATGGTATGCCGTCTATCGCGCACTGGTGGACAAGGGGGCGTACATGGATGGGGCCTACACCGACTTTTGCGACACGGTGGCCCGCCTGTTGCCCGGGCATGGCCATCTGCCCTCGGCCTCGGAACTGCGCCGGTTGTCCGTGCAGAGTTTCCGCAAACCAGTCCCCCTATGGGACAGGAATGATGCGCCCGTGAGCGGTAGCCGGTTCGACGAATACCTGCGCATTGCACGCTTGGCAATGGAGGCGCTGAGATAAGGAATGTATGGTTCCGTCCATTTGCATTTTGCAATGCGAAAGAAGTCCAAGACGGCCCCTTTCTACAAACTTTTTTGCAATAAATATGGTTGTGTCAATAAAAAGTAGTATTTTCGCAAAGTCAAATAGCGTTGTGATATGAAACTGATAGAACAGAACATAAAAGCCATCAGTGCCTTGTGCAAGAAGCATAAGGTACAGAGAATGTTTGTCTTCGGTTCCATCCTGACCAATCGTTTCAACGACGATAGCGATGTGGATTTATTGGTTGACTTCAACAAGGCCGAGGTGGAAGATTATTTCACGAACTTCTTCGACTTGAAGTATGCTTTGCAAAACCTGTTCGGACGCAATGTCGATTTGGTGGAAGAGCAAACCATCAGAAACCCCTATTTGAAACAGAGTATCGACGCATCAAAGACATTGGTATATGGATAATCAGACAAAGAAACATCTGCAAGACATTTTAGATGCTATAACCGAAGTAAACGGTTATTTTGAAGACACCCCCAAGCGTTTTGACGAATTCTTCCGCGACATCCGCTTGCGTCGGGCCATCGAACGTGACGTTGAAATAATGGGAGAAGCAACCAACCGGATTTTGAAAGTGCATCCCGAGATTGCCATTACCAATGCCCGCAAGATTGTCGATGCCCGCAACTACATCATTCATGGCTATGACAGCCTTTCAGCAGACATCCTTTGGAGTATAGTGGTAAACCACCTGCCTCTTTTGGAAGAAGAGATTAGAATGCTGCTGGAGGAATAAGACAAAACTCCCCAAAACTCCCGAAAACTCTACGGGAATCTGCCCCCCGTTTCCGCAAAACTCCCCGAAAACATCACTTCTCTACACAAAACTCCCGAAAACTCTACGCCGATAGGATTTCTTTTCCTGTCGGCTTTTTTGTGCCCTAACTTTGCATCGTCAATGAGCAATCAACCACGCTCTTGACGGTGCTCTTTGACATGTTGCTACAAGTTGGAAAACAAAATTAATTTATTCATTCACAATACACTGGCTCGCAAGGAGGAGCCAGTATAAAAATTTGTATTTATGGAAATAAAAGTATTTCAAAACGCAGCGTTCGGCACCATCCGGACGATGCAGGACGAGAAGGGCGAACCGCTCTTCTGTGCCAAGGATGTGGCGGAGGCATTGGGGTACAAAAACACACGTGATGCACTCCACAAACATGTGGAAAGGGATGACGTCGCAAAACGCGACACCATCGATTCAATGGGGCGAACGCAACTTGTGACCTTCATCAACGAAAGCGGTCTCTACGCCCTCATCCTCTCGTCAAAACTTCCCAAGGCACGCGAGTTCAAGCATTGGGTGACGGGTGAAGTGCTCCCCGCCATCCGTCGGCAGGGTGGGTACATGGTGGCGCGTGCGGACGAGAGCGAAGAGGTGATTCTCGCGCGTGCTTTGCAGATTATGCACGCCACCCTCCAACGCAAGGAGGAGCAGATTGCCCGCCTGCAACCACGCGCGGAGTATGCCGACCGGGTGCTCGACTCGGTGTCGTGCTTCACCACCACGCAACTGGCCAAGGGCATGGGCATGACGGCACAGGAGCTGAACCGCCTGCTCTGCCTGCACGGCATCCAGTACGGGCAGAGCGGGCAATACATGCTCTATGCGCCCTATGCCCGACAGGGACTTGCCACGAACCGCATACACTCATATCACGACATGTTCGGTGCGGTGCACACCACCTCGTCACTCGTGTGGACGGAGCGCGGAAGGGAGTTTGTTTATCAACTTTTTAATAATTAAAAATCAAGACAAAACGCATGAAACGATTTTTCAGAGTCGTATCGCAAACGGAACCCACCTCGGTACAGAGCCAAAGGGCCGAAGGGGGACAAATGGCGAAGTGTAGCATCGTGCTACAGGAGATTAACGGACGGTATGCCGACACCCTGATGGCGACGATGCTGGGCAAGGATGCCACGCTACGGTTTTATGCTGGCGACCTTGTGTTTGCCTCGCTACGCTTCACGGTGCGCGAGTATAACGGACAAAATTATCAGGACATTGTGGTCAGTGATATTGTAAAAATCAACAAGTAAAAAATTAGAATAAATTTAATCAACTAATGCAACTTTCACAAGTAGCTTTTCTATGCTGTCTATGTCATTCTGAGGACGATAGGACGAAGAATCTGAATACGTCAGCACAGTTACTTTGCTTACGTTTACAGATCCTTCACTGCGTTCAGGATGACAGAGACCGTCAGGATGCTGGAGCATAAGGGGGGCACTTGCGAAACTTAAATAACTAAAAGTCAGGACAAACATTTATTAATCTGAGACGGAAGCGCGAGGGAACTCTTGCAAGATTTCTTCGGAAAAGGTGGCCACCTTCCCAATATGCTTTCTCTCGCAAAACGTAAAAAGATTATGACAGTAAATATTCAAATCAGCGATGCCGTATATGCATCATTATTGAACGGAACAAAGCGTATTCAGGGCACACTGGCTCTGGTGAACCCTACGGAGGGAAACTTCCACGAACACCGCAAGACGTGGCGACAGAAGCCGGGCACGAAGTACATGCGATTGCCTCACGGACGCGTCACGGTGACGGACGAGGATGTGCGGATGAGAATAAGCATCAACGTGGACGAGGCGGGCATCGTGCCCTCGCAAATCATCCTCGACGAGAGCGGACGGGCCAGTGACTTTGTGGATGTGATGTTTGACAAGTATTGATTTTCACTTGTCATCGTAATGTCCCCAAGTGGAGAGGACGTCAACATGAACCTCCGTTTCGAAGATGCGGTACACGAGCCGGTGTTTCTTGGTAATCTGCCGGCTCCACCGCCCTTCGGGTTGCCCCTTGAGGGGTTCGGGATGGCCGGTACCAACCTTCGGATGAAGGGCGAGTTCCCCCAAGAGCTTCACCGCTTTCTTGAAACTCGACGGTTCGCTCCGCTTCAGTTTGCTCAACCCTCTTTCTGCTTCGGGAGAGAAGGTGATGGAATAGGTCTGATTCATCATAGCGAGTTGAGCCAACGGTTCATATCTTCAATGTTGGAGAATGTACGTCCGCGACCTTGCGCAATGTCCTCTTCCGCTTCGTCGAGCTTGCCGAGGAATTCTTCGCGGGTCATCAAAGTCTCGTCTTCGCGCTTCTTCACGAGTCGGCGCAGGTATTTGGCCACACGATTGAGCATATCTGCATCGTCGGCAATGGTGCTGAGGTTGTGAAGTATTTCGGCGTTCAACGAGCCGATTTGCATAGAGGTTGGCATAACGGTTATCAATTATAGATTTGATGATTTGGGGACAAAGATAGGGAATAAATATGAATTGCTAACGAAATATTATGAATTATTTATGAAATTCGGAATAAGTAACAATGTACGCAGTAGGGTGGTGCGCGAGTGCACCCCCGAAATGTTCGACGCGACACTGGACGCGCCCGTAGTGCGGATGGTGTGTGCCGAGATAGCGGACGCACGCGAAATGGTGGCCCGCGGAGTGATGCAGAAAGAGGAGTTCGAGGCGAAGAAGGCGGAACTGAAGAAGCGCCTGCCCGTCTTCACCTTCCACGCCACCTTCCCGGGCGGACGGAGGAAGAACGACGATGCCGTGCCGAGCGGACTCGCCATCTACGACCTTGACCACATCCCCGACCCACGCGGACGATGGGCGGAGATGGAGCCTCGCAAGGGGGAGCTGGGCATCGTGCTTGCCCACGTGTCGCCCTCGACGGAGGGCCTCCGGCTGGTGTTCGTCATCCCCCAAGGAATGACCCTGCCCGAGGCGCAGGCATGGATGGCCCGCCAACTGGGCGACAAGGAGTATGACGCCTGCGTGAAGGACTATGCACGGTGCTCGTTTGCGGTGCCACGGGGGTATGTGTTGTGGGTGTCACCCTTTCTTTTTAGGAGTTTTTCTGAGGAGATAAAGGGAGATAAAGGGAGATATCGCTCCGCTCTTGGGGAGATAAAGGCCGATAGTTTTTCAGGAGTTCAGGACTTGAAGGGAAAATCCTCTGTGTCTCCGTGTCTCTGTGTTCAAGAAAAAAAATCCGCGTCATCTGCGTCTGAAAAATTAGAATACCACGGTTTGGACAGTAGCGAAATCGTCGCCAAATACTGGGAGCTGACGGGCGATGGCCAGCCACCTACGCAAGGCGACAGGAATACGAAAATATTTGACCTCGCGTGTTCACTCCGCCACATCTTCAATTTCGACAGGGAGCTGTTGAACCGTGCCATCCCCAACTACGAAGGATTTCCGCAGGAGGAGAAGATGCAGTGCATCGACAATGCCCTGCGCGAGCCACGGAAGTACATGCCCATGAAGTTGACAAAGGTGTTGCAAGCACTGAAGGCAGAGCATTCTCAAGTCCCCCCTCACAGGGAGGATTCAGGTGGGGCTTTCCCCCCCATGCCCCAAAAACTTCCTCCCCTCATCGAACTCTTGCTGAGCCGTACGCCTGACCTCTACAAGCCTGCCGTGGCGCACGCGGTGTTTCCCCCGCTGGGGGCGCATCTGCACCGGGTGACCTTCCGCTACATCGACAACGTGGCGCACGAGGCTACACTGATGAACGTGCTGATGGCGGGCACGGGCGCGGGCAAGGACTGCATCAGCCAGCCCATCAACTACATCATGGCCGACATACGCCTGCGCGACGAGGAGAACCTCAGACGCGAACGGGAGTGGAAGAACGAGGTGAACTCCAAAGGGGCGAACAAGGACAAACGCAAACGCCCCGAAGGGCTTGTCATTCAAGAGATTGATGCAGACATGACCAATCCCGCCTTTGTGATGCGTACGGCCGAGGCCGACGGGCACTTCCTCTACACGAAGATGAACGAGATTGACCAGTTCGATGCCTTGCGCGGAAGCGGACGAGGGGGGCAACAGTTCCAGATCATGTGCCTGGCCTTCGACCCGGGGAACCGCTACGGACAGACGCGCGTGGGGGCGGGGTCGGTGACGGAGAAGGTGACCATCCGATTCAACTGGAATGCCTCGACCACCATCCAGAAGGGCAGGCGGTACTTCCGCCCGGTGCTGACCGACGGACCCGTCTCGCGCATCAACTTCTGCACCATCCCCGAACGGGAGATAGGCTCGGAAATGCCCGTCTATGGCACCTACGACGAGGCCTTTGCCGAAGAGCTGCGCCCCTACATCGAACGCCTCACCAAGGCCACAGGCGAGGTGGAGTGTCCCGAAGCGTACCGCCTGGCCATGAAGCTGAAGGAGGAATGTGCCGACCGGGCACGGTTGACGCAGAGCCGCGTGTACGAGAACCTCTCGTTCCGTGCCAACGTGATTGCCTACCTGAAGGCATGTGTGCTCTACGTGGCACACGGGTGCAAGTGGTCGAAGGCCATCGAGGAGTTTGTGCGCTGGAGCCTGGAGTACGACCTGTGGTGCAAGATGGAGTTCTTCGGCGCGGACATCGAGGAGAGCATGAGCGAGGGAGAAGCTGCCCGACGCAAACCCGGACCACGGAACTTGCTGGAAATGCTGCCCGACACCTTCACCCTGAAAGAGGCACTGGACGTGCGACGCATGGCTGGCATCGGCGGGGGCGAAAGGGAGGCACGACACATGCTGGCCATGTGGAAATCGCGCAAATATGTATCACAAATCACAGATAACAGTTACCAAAAAGTGAAATCATGACACGAGGAATCCGCAACAACAACCCCCTCAACATCCGTCGCGGCACAAGCCGGTGGGTGGGGCGAAGAGAGATAGTGACGGACAAGGAATTTGAAGAGTTCACCTCCATGCCCTTCGGCTACCGCGCGGCATGGAAACTGATGGACACCTACCGCATCCGACTGAGGCAGGCGGGCGAGAGCTACACGCTGGAGAACATCATCCACCGGTGGGCACCGCCCGAGGACGGGAACGACACGCGCGAGTACCTCCGCACGGTGATCCGTCTCCTCGACTACAAGGTGGCAGGGCGTCAGCCCTTGCCATCGCCCTCGACGAAGGAGGGGCACAGGGTGTTTGCCAAAATCATTGCCGCAATGACGTGCGTCGAATGTGGCATCCGACCCGCTGAGGTGGACAGGTGGAGCATCGAGAAGGGGTGGACGCTGGCGTTCGGGAAGTGAAAGAGCTACGAGTGACTGGTGGTGCTATACTATTATTAGAACACAGAGACGCAGAGACGCAGAGTTTTTTCTTTTGTAGTGACAAATATGTTATCTCTGTGTCTCCGTGCCTTTGTGTTCTTCCCAATAAATTGAGCGTTTGTATTATCGCTGAATAGTTACTCGTCGCCTCGGGAATAAAAATAAATCTTAATTTATTTTGTATTCCGCTCAGCTTGCACTACCTTTGCACGCAGAAAGCAAACATTGAAGAGATAAATGACGACAACATTGTTAGTGTTAGCTGCCACGATGGGCAATCGGTACGGGGGATTGAAAATTCCTGAAGGCATAGGCCCGAATGGTGAAACAGTACTCGATTATTCCATATACGATGCGGTGCAAGCCGGATTCAATAAGGTGATATTCGTTATCAGCCGATTCTTTGAAGAGGAGTTCAAGGAGAAGATTGCGTCCAAATACGCTGGTATGGTGGATGTGGAATATGTGTATCAGGATGTGGATTTGGTGCCCGAAGAGAAGCGCAATCCCAAGCGCACGCATTTGTGGGGTTCTGCACAGGCGGTGCTGATGGGCGAGGGGGTGATAAAGGAACCTTTTGGTGTCATCAATGCAGTGAACTTCTATCAACGCGAGAGTTTTGAACTGCTCTATACGCACCTGCAACACCTGCGTGCGGAGGAGAACAGACACATCCTTATCAGTTACCGCTTGGGCAATGTGGTGCCCGAGAGTGGGGGGGCCAACCGTGGAATCTGCGAGATAGACGACGAAGGGATGCTCATCTCTGTCACCGACCGTCCGGGGGTGGAGCGCATCAGCGGTTATCCGATGTATCTGGACGAGTTGAACAAGTGGGTCCAGCTGGACGAAGATGCCCCTGTGTCCATGAACATGTGGGGATTTGCACCTTCCATATTCCCCCATATCCGCAAGGATTTCGAGGCATTTGTCAACAGGTCGGGGCGCGATTTGAAGGCATTCTTCACCATACCCGACTTCATCAATGGGATGATAGCCCAAGGCGATGGGAAAGTGATGACTCACGAGACTCAGGCCGTGTGGATGGGTGTAGTAAGCCCCGATGACAAGATTCAGACCATACTGAAAATCAACGAACTTATCCGTAATGGACATTATCCGGCGCGGTTGTTCAATGGATGACAAGGATTGAGTTGAAAAGTTGACGGGGGAATCATAAATCATAAATCATAAATCATCAATCGATGAAAGAAAGAATATTAGTGACCGGAGGTACCGGATTTATCGGAAGCCACACCGTAGTAGAACTGCAGAATAGCGGTTATGAGGTGGTTATCGTTGATAACTTGTCGAACAGCTCGGCCGATGTGGTGGATGGAATCGAGAAGATTACAGGCATCCGTCCCGACTTCGAGCAACTCGATTGTCTTGATTTCGAAGGGTTGGAAAAAGTGTTTGCCAAGTACGGCAACATCAAGTCTATCATCCACTTTGCTGCCAGCAAGGCCGTAGGCGAGAGTGTGCAGAAACCGCTTATGTATTACCGCAACAACCTTGTGTCGCTCATCAACCTGTTGGAGCTGATGCCCAAGTACAACGTAAAGGGTATTGTCTTCTCATCCAGCTGTACCGTTTATGGCCAACCCGACGTGTTGCCCGTGACCGAAGACGCACCCATCAAGAAGGCTGAATCACCTTACGGAAACACCAAGCAAATCAACGAGGAAATCATTTATGATACTGTAAAGAGCGGTTCGCCCATCCAAGCCATCCTGCTCCGCTATTTCAATCCCATCGGTGCACACCCAACGGCTATCATCGGTGAAATGCCCAACGGAGTACCTCAAAACCTCATCCCCTTCCTTACCCAAACGGCTATCGGCATCCGCGAGAAGTTGAGCGTATTCGGTGACGACTACAACACCCCTGATGGCTCATGTATCCGCGACTACATCAATGTGGTTGACCTTGCCAAGGCTCACGTGGTGGCTATCGACCGCATTTTGCAGGACAAGCAGAACGAGCAGGTCGAGGTGTTCAACATCGGTACAGGCCGCGGACTTTCAGTGCTCGAACTGATTCAAGCCTTCGAAGAGTCTACCGGTGTGAAGCTCAACTATCAGATTGTGGGCCGTCGTGCCGGTGACATCGAACAGGTGTGGGCCAATCCCGACAAGGCCAACAATGTGCTTGGCTGGAAGGCCGAGACTTCCATCGAAGACACCTTGCGCAGTGCCTGGAGATGGCAACAGAAGTTGCGTGAAGATGGAATTCAATAAAAAACGAAAGGTTATGTGAACAACATATATTGATAAAATGTTGTTATATGCAGACAAGCCCAAGTCCGCGCAATGTATGTGAATATGGGGCGATGGATAGCGAAAGCAGGCTTGTTTAAAGATTGCATAGTAGTTTTGTCGTGTTTTATTTTGTGTTTGTGTTTTGGCTGTTCTCCGACGTGATGTCGGGGGACAGTTTTTCTTTATAGCCGTGGGCTATAGAAAAAAGATTGTTATTATATACGTGTTATCGAAAAAATCACTACATTTGCCACGGATATAAAAAACATACGTTATGCGTAAACTCTTCTTTACCCTTATTTTTGCCGTACTGAGTACCCTTCTTCCAGCTCAGCAATTTGCAGGATACACTAAGCGTACCACCCTGTACGAAACTTACCAACCTGCAGAAATCACCCTCTACAACGGTCAGGTAATCCAACAGAAGGAGGCCAACATCTTTCTGCGCAACGGACGCCTGTTGTTCAAGAGTGGTCGCCACGACATGGAGGCCAATATGGCGCAAGTGCGCTCCGTCCGCTTTGCCGACCGGCACTTTGTCAGTATCGACACCACCTTGGCCATGGTAGTGGATACCATAGGGAGCAGCCGCATACTCTGCACTACCACCATCGACCTCGAGGCCTATTCGCAATTGAAAATCAACGAACGTCTCATCTCCAACATCCACCTGGAGTGGGATATGATCAATGCCGTAAGTAGTCGCGAACTACCTGATAGTGACGTGCAATACCCCTTGATAAGCCACTTCTATGTAGAGATTGATGGTAAAGTAGTCAAGGTGGACGAACGCACCCTCCGCCGCATGTTGCCAAAGGATAAACATTCGCGGTTCGACTTCTACCTACAGATGCCCGGTTTTGATTGGACCTCCCGAGAAAGCCTTACCCTCATCCTTGAATTGTTTGAGGATTGATTTCCTAAAGGGAATCCCTTCCTGTTTTATAGTACACAGAGACACAAAAACACAGAGTTTTTTTACTTTACAGGAGACAAATTCAAGCTACAAGTTATCAGTCAGTACTCGTAGCTTGTAGCTCGTCACTGATATATAATCTCTGTGTCTCCGTGTCTCTGTGTTCCAATAAAA
>JAFWXS010000101.1 GCA_017517925.1 Bacteroidaceae bacterium
CGAGGGTAAGGCAATGCAGCTCCACCCATTGGCATGTACGGCGTTCAACGCCGACTTCGATGGTGACCAGATGGCGGTACACTTGCCTTTGGGCAACGCCGCAATCTTGGAGGCTCAGCTTTTGATGTTGGGTTCGCACAATGTCTTGAATCCGGCGAATGGTGCGCCTATTACCGTGCCTTCACAGGATATGGTCTTGGGACTTTACTATATCACCAAGCCTCGTAAGGGTGCTAAGGGTGAGGGTCTTCGTTTCTATGGTCCCGAGGAGGCAATCATCGCCTATAACGAGAAGCGTGCCGACTTGCATGCTGAGGTTAAGTGCGTAGTACGCGATGTGGATGCTCAGGGTAACGAATACTATGAGTTGAAGGAGACAACCATCGGTCGTATCCTCTTCAACCAGGTTGTTCCCGAGGAGGTAGGTTACATCAATACCGTACTTACCAAGAAGTCATTGCGTGATATCATCGCCGTAGTCTTGAAGAAGGCGGGTGCTGATAAGGTTGCCAAGTTCTTGGACGACATCAAGAATATGGGTTACCGTATGGCATTCCAGGGTGGTCTGTCGTTTAACCTCGATGCAGTGGTTATTCCTGAGTCAAAGCAGGAGCTGGTGCAGGAGGGTTATGCCAAGGCTGACGCCATCATGGATGACTATAATATGGGTCTTATCACCAATAACGAGCGTTACAACCAGATCATTGACGTCTGGACAAATATTAATAATAAGCTTACCAAGCAGGTAATCGACACCCTTATCAAGGATCAGGACGGTTTCAACCCCGTATATATGATGCTTGACTCAGGAGCGCGTGGTTCGAAGGAGCAGATTCGTCAGCTCTCGGGTATGCGTGGATTGATGGCTAAGCCCCAGAAGTCTGGTGTTGAGGGTGGTCAGCAGGTTATCGAGAACCCGATCCTCTCTAACTTTAAGGAGGGTCTTTCGGTGCTGGAGTACTTTATCTCTACTCACGGTGCTCGTAAGGGTTTGGCCGATACCGCGTTGAAGACTGCCGATGCAGGTTACCTGACACGTCGTTTGGTCGATGTAGCACAGGATGTTATCATCAACGAGGACGACTGCGGCACGTTGCGTGGTTTGACCGCTACGGCTATCAAGCGTAACGACGACGTTGTGCAGACGCTCTACGATCGCATCCTCGGCCGTACGGCTCTGAACGATGTTATTCACCCCATCACGGGCGAGGTGATTTGCAAGGCTGGTGAGGAGATTACCGAGGATATCGCCAAGGCAATCGACGAGTCACCGCTGGAGTCTGTCGAGATCCGTTCGGTTCTTACCTGTGAGGCACGCCACGGTGTATGTGCGAAGTGTTACGGCCGTAACCTCGCAACAGCCCGTATGGTACAGAAGGGTGAAGTTGTCGGCGTTATCGCCGCACAGTCAATCGGTGAGCCGGGTACCCAGCTGACACTGCGTACGTTCCACGTCGGTGGTGTTGCGGGTGGTTCATCCGTTGAGACCAATGTAGTTTCGAAGTATGAGGGTCGCCTGGAGATCGACGAGTTGCGTACCATCAAGGGTAAGAATTCTGCTGGCGATGCAGTGGATATCGTTATCTCACGTCAGTCGGAGTTCCGCATCGTAGATCCCAAGACCGAGATTGTACTCTATACTCACGCACTGCCTTACGCATCAACGCTTTATATGGCTGATGGTGCAATGGTAAAGAAGGGTGATTTGGTTTGCGAGTGGGATCCCTACAACGCAGTTATCATC
>JAFWXS010000007.1 GCA_017517925.1 Bacteroidaceae bacterium
AGCAGCAGCTTTTGCCGGGCGAGCAGCTTTGCCTGCGCAACAGCCTTGCTGTCACCACATTACATCGCTTTGTCTTTTTGTAAATAAGGTTGATACCTAAATTACCAAAAGAGATGAAAACAAGTAAGGATTATCTTCGTTCCAGTCTGGATCGTTGCCGTTTGCAGCAAGAGGTATACCGTCTATACCGTGTAGAGAACCTTCGCTTGAGTGAAGTGATGAAAAGAACCGGTCTCGGACATAGTACTATTTACAACTATCTCCGTACCTTTGAGGCAGGAAACCAGGAATTGACAGTTCAGATGAAGAAACGTAAGGATGTAACCCCCGAGGATTACAAGAAGTTACAGGAAGAGATAGCGCGTCTCCGCGGCGAGCTTAAACATGAGCGATTGCGTGCCGACTTCTTTGAGGAGATGGTCAAGTTCGGCGAGGAGGTCTACGGCATGGACTTAAAAAAAGCTGGCACCAAGTAGTAAGTAGGCTATACACTCGCGACGTGAAGCAATACAGTGTCACGTCGCTGTGTAGGCTGCTTGGTGTGTCTACCCAGGCCTACTACAAGCATGGCGACACAGCCATGCGCAAGCTTGCCGAGGAGGCGTTCTGTGTGGAGTATATCAGGCGCATCCGTCAGAAGGACCGCGGCATCGGCGGCGGCAAGCTGTGGCGTATGTACCGTGCCTCGTTCGGCGAAGAACACAGCGTGGGCTACAACCGCTTCTACGACATCATAGACAAGTACGGCCTCAAGGTCCGCAGGCGGCGCCGCCGCGCCAGGACGACAGACTCCAGCCACGACCTTCCCCTGTACCCCAACCTGGTCAGGGAACTCATCCCGGTACGCCCCAACCAGCTGTGGGTGAGCGACATCACCTATATGGCCGTCTGTCCCAATGGCCAGACGGACGAATACACCTTCTGCTACCTTTCTCTTGTCACCGACTACTACACCAAGGAGATTATAGGCTGGTGCGTCGGCCAGACGCTTGAGACCAGGTTTGCCGTCGAAGCCCTGAAGATGGCCCTGGACCGCCTTGAAGGCAATCCGGCCCCGGACCTGATCCATCACTCCGACCGCGGCGTACAGTATGCCAGCTATGCCTATACAGGCATCCTCAAGGCAAACGGCATCAGGATCAGCATGACCGAGTGCGGAGACCCCAAGGACAACGCCGTGGCCGAGCGTGTCAACGGCATCGTCAAGAACGAGCTGCTCAAGGACATGTCCTTTGGCTCCATAGAGGAAGTCAGGAAGGCGTTGAAGGTGGCTGTCGACTTCTACAACAACGAGCGCCCGCACATGAGCCTCGACTGGAAAACACCGGCTGAGGCAGCACTCTGTACGGGGGAATTGAGGAAAAAGTGGACCAGCTACAGGGAAAAAGCCATCAAAGCCTTGGCTGCTTAACAACAAATCATTAGCTTTGCAGAAGACTTTGGGACACAACCCGGGGTGTGACTCACAAGGACACACTGTAAACTTTAATCATTAATAAGTACAACAAACAACAACTGAGATTAAAATTAAATATTAACCAAAGTCAACCAAAACTACAAACAAGACTAAAAGTAGTCAACTAAAATCGTTAAACTACAGACCGTAAACTTTCTCCAAGGGCCTTGGAGCAACCTTACAGCAGCTCTGGAGAACTACTACAAGGCTCCCGGAGCATTGCTCCAAGGCCCTTGGAGAAACCTTACGGACA
>JAFWXS010000102.1 GCA_017517925.1 Bacteroidaceae bacterium
ACTCTCGCAGCTGACCGTGCTGCTCTACCTCATCATGTACCTGCTGATGTTTGCCGCCGCCATCTATCTGCGCTACAGCATGAAGAAAGCCAACCGTCCTTTCCGCATCGGTTCGAAGGGCAACGGTCTGATGTGGATTGTCGGTGGTGTAGGCTTCCTCGGTTCGCTCTTGGCCTTTATCCTCAGCTTCATTCCTCCCGGTCAGATTGCCGTGGGCAGCAAGACCATGTGGTATGCCGTGCTTGTCATCGGATGCATCGTGGTCGTAGTAGCCCCACTCATCATCTACGCCCTGCGCAAGCCCTCGTGGAAAGATCCATCAACCACGTTCGAGCCCTTCCATTGGGAGAGCGGAGGTACGAAAGCCTGATTTTCTCTTTGTCTGATTTATTGATTGCTCGCCACCATACGCGCACATGCTGCCCAGCATCCGCGCGAATGGTGGCGAGCATACACGTGTACGTTGGGCGGCGGTAAATAAAATGGATATAGGAAATAAAGGATAATGGGTTGTAAACAGGGTAAAATTGCTCTCGACTTTTGCTGTAAATGAACGGGGTAATCGAACGGCAGTATGGGTTGGCCCATTTGGTTAGCCCATATTGCAAATTGGTGCTGAAATCTCCGTTGGGGCCATCATTTAGTGATAAAATCATAAAATGAGGGGTAAAAAAAGTCAAAAACTTTGTTCCCCCCTATAAATAGCGGTAACTTTGCCCCCGCTTTACAGAAGGCTGCAAAGCAGAGAGGAAAGTATAACATGTTGAATTTTTAATCATACACGATGAAACGCTTTTTATCATTCTTGCTGACTGCGGTGTTGTTTACAACATTGGCATCGGCACAAAGTGAAAATGACAAAACGAAGTTTGCCATCAAGGTACAGACATTCAAGGGGTCGTATCTCGACAAGAACCACCACTTCAAGGGACTCGGTTTGGACGAGAATAGTGGTTTGAACCTTGGTATCGAGTTTCCTGCTATGCAGCAACGCCCTTGGCAGCAGTACTTGAACAACCCCACTTTTGGTGTGGGTCTTACGCACATGAACTTTGAGAATGACATGGTGGGTCATATGATAGCCATGTATCCCTACATTATGCTTCCGCTTATCCGTTGCAGCTTCATGGAGTTTAATATCAAGTTGGCACCGGGCTTGGGTGTGGTGACTGAGCATTGGTACACCCAAGAGAATCAGGACCCTGACCTCTACGGAAACTACGAAAATGGTCCGATCAACGACCCCATCTTCGGATGCTATCTCAATGCATACCTCACCGCAGGTGCTAACCTCAACCTCATACTGACTCGCAATGTGAAGATTAACGCTGAGTTCGGTTACTCGCACATGAGTAACGGACGTACCTTCATGCCCAACTTGGGTGCCAATGTCATCTATGGCGGTTTGGGCGTTATCACTACCTTTAATGACCAGACAGAGAAGGAACCAATCCAGTTCCCTGTCAAACCCTACAAGTGGAGCCTCAATATCACAGGAGCCGCAGGACCTCATCAGGCTGCCATCAAAGACGATCATAAGTTCCTTACCGGAAGCTTCCATACAGGTGCTATCTATCAGGCTACCAACTGGTATGGTGTAGGTGTCGGTTTGGATGTGTTCTACAATGGTGCCATCACCTCCGAGACTGACCGTTCCCTATACCGAAAAGATCATGTATATACCACAGCTGAGAAGTTCCGTGCCGGTCTTGCATGGAACAATGAGTTCCAGTTTGGTCGTGTGACTGCCATTGCCGACTGGGGTGTATACTTCTACAATCCCTCGCGCCACTATTATGATAACGATCATCCCATCTATGGTTATGGTAAGCGTCCCTTGTTTTACAAGAATGATGGTGCAGGTACTGACGAGGCTTTCCACTACATCCGTTTCGGTGTGAAGACTCGTGTATGGGACAACCTTTATTTGCAGGCTACCTGCAAGACTCACTTACATATTGCAGAATACGTAGAGTTCGGTGTGGGCTACCAGATACCCTTCCTCAAGAAGAGCCTGCGTAAGGGCGATAGCCGCATCTTCCATCACAAGAAGGACTGGTGGAAGTAATCCTCTAAAAAGATATGACACAACAGCAGCGAGCCTTTTTCAGGTTCGCTGCTGTTGATTTATGCTTTAGTTTTTGTCGTAGGGAATGAACTAATTAAAAAGCACTGTCCCCCCTTGAAGAGGGGACAGTGCTTTTTTAGTTAGTCTTGGCCTATAGACTCTAAACACTAAATGCTAAACTCTAAACTTCGGCTGCTGCATCGCCCAGCTCTTCGCTCTAAACGCTAAACGCTAAACATTCAACCTCTTTATCCCTCTCATCGTCCACACTGCCACCATGGCCAATATGAGTCGGGTGAGGAATATCCACCAGAAGCTGATGCCCATGGCGACGAAGAGCATGGTGTCTTCCAATAAGGAGTGCGACACGCCGAGGTGATGGTTCACCAAGTTGGCCTCGTTACGTGTGAGGCGGCCGTTCTCTACTTCATCAATCATTATGGCAGCGCCGTAGGCCATGCCTACTACATTGCCCGTGAGCCAGAGGAGTGAACATCCCGAGGGGAGGCCAAACAAACGCATCAAGGGCGAGAGTATATGGGCGATCCGATGCATCCAACCAAATTCCTCGAGTACGCGCTGAAGAATCATCAAGGCAGTGACAATGAGAACAATGGTTACGATAAGTACGAGTGACGAACTGAGCCATTGCGTGAAGAGCATTCCCCATGTGGTGGCCTCGGTCCCTCCCATGCTCATGAAGCTGAAGGGAATATCGCTCTGTGGTAGCAGCCAATTGAGCACGATGGCTGAAGCAAAAGACATAAAGATACGGAATGCCACGATACGTCCGAAGGGCGAGCCCGTCTTGTGTGCCACCGAGCATTCTACAGGCAGGTTGTGCGAGATGAGACACATCACGGCCAGAATGGTAGCCTCACGCAGGGTGAGCGTGAGCGTGGTCATCACGGCAATAGTAGGGTAGAGGGGAAGGAAGATGCTGGTGAGGAACACGAATGCTGAGTCTCCTGACAGACCGATATAGGAGAATACGGGAGTCAGCCATCCGGCCAGCCAGTCGATAACGCCCACATGCTGTAGCACGCGTACAGCCAGCGAGATGGGGAGCATGACCTTGAGCAGCCATACGCAGATGCTCAGCGAGCGGGGTATGGCGCGGAGGACACACTTATACAAACGGATGATAATACGAGGAAGCTTGGGCATCGTTTTGGGTTTTCTTAGAAAATCCCCTTTCCTTGGGAGAGGGTTAGGGTGAGGTCCCTTACCTCTTGAACATACGGTCCATCTCTCTCTTGTCGTCCTTCTCCTTGAGCGACTGGCGCTTGTCGTACTGCTTCTTACCCTTGGCTAAGGCGATGACCAGCTTGGCCAGGCCCTTCTCGTTGATGAAGAGTCGGGTAGGGACGATGGTGAAGCCTGGATTCTTCTCCTCGTTCTGCAGGTTGCGCAGCTCCTTCTTGCTCAGCAGCAGTTTGCGCTCGCGACGGGCGGTGTGGTTGTTGTACGAGCCGTAGAAGTACTCCGAGATATGCATATTCTTCACCCACAGCTCCCCGTTGATGAAGTAGCAGTAGGTGTCCACGAGGCTGGCCTTGCCGAGACGGATAGACTTTATCTCCGTACCCGTGAGCACGATGCCTGCGGTGTAGGTGTCTATGAACTCGTAGTCAAACGATGCCTTCTTGTTCTTTATATTGATAGGTGTGGGCTTTTTCTTTTCCATCAGCCAAGGGTACTTGATAACATATTAAACAATGCGCGGATGACTGCCGGCGAGAACACTATGGCCACAGAGGTGAGAGCTGTGAACATGAGTCGCTTGTCGTCTTCGATGCTGAAGAGCACATCGCTGCCCTCCCATACCACGTAGAGCACGTAGAACTGCAATATCCACTTGAAGATAAAGAATTGCGGGAACAGGATGGTCAGCATATCGGCCAGAAACACCACGCCCATGGTATAGCCCACGAAGAACTGCGAGCCAGGCATGTCGGGCGTGTGTCCGAAAACCTTCTGTCTCACCGTGTCGAGCAGCCAGGCTGCAAGGAAGAAACCACCGAAGAGTGCTATGCAGTAGCTACACATCTCCATCAAGGCGGGCTGGTATACGTTGCGCTTCAGTCCATCGCTGAGGAAGTTGCTGAGCAGCACGGCCAACCCGCACAGGGCGATGAGTGGATACACGAAACTGGCCGTCACATCGCGTCGGGGCGACTCGGTGGATATCTCCACCCATGCCTTCTTGGGCGAGGCGATGAGCTGGAAGAGGCGGCGGAACAGTTCCTTATAGTTCATTCTTTGTTGGGGTCAAGCACCTTGTAGGGGCGGAAGTGATTGGTAATGGCACTCTGCTCCATGATCGTATCTTTTTGATAATAGTGGATGTCAAACAGGCTTGTCAGTACGATGGTCATCGAATCGTTGCGGTGCTGCTCCATTGCACTCCACAAGTTTTTCATCTTGGCGGACATCTCGGTGTCGGCATTGGCGGTGTCACACAATGTAGACAAGTCGAAACACTTGATGCCCTCATAATACGACTTTGACTCGTCGGTGTCGTACGAAGCCTTCAGAGTGAAGTGCAGGGTGTCGCTCACCACAGAGTCGGGCATCAAGTAGTACTTCCCGGCTTTGCCCGATGGTATCACGGGCAGCACGTTCAGGTATCTGTCGCTAATCCATACTTGGGGATTGAATGCCGTGCCACCGAGTGGATACAGTTGCCAACCAGTCATAGGCTTCAGCGAATCGGTGGGGACTTTGTTCGCTACAGGAAGGATGTCAATCTTCTTTCCTTGCAGCATGGTCCATGTCTGTGTGTACGACTCGTCGACATATACTTGCATGAGTACCTCGGCGCGCAAGGCATCCTCAAGGTCGAACTGTGCCAGCTGCTCGGGAGTTCTCAGGTTGGTAAATTTGTTGAACTCCTCGCCTGTGTAGTCGGCTACGAGTTTGACGGGCGAACTGAGGGTGTCTATCGTCACAACACGTGAGATTGTTGATGTGTAGCTGCTTCCTGTGCCCTCGAAGCAAGAGGTCAATGCCAATGTCAGCACACCGGCTAAAGCGAATAGGGTCTTTTTCATTGTCTATATATACAATTATGCTTATTGTTAATTTCTAATTCCTAACTCCTATATTAAATAAGGAACTCCTCGATATGCTCGTCCACATAGTAGGCGATGGTGGCCGTTATCTCCTCCTCGTTCTCGATGAAGTAGTCTTCGGGGTCATCGAACTGCGGGTACAGCTCATACATGGCCATGAACTCCTCGTCCGTTCGTTCGCGCGTGAGGTCCTCCTTATGCTCGTCATACACCTCCTTGGCCTTGTATATCATCTTGGAGAAATCCTTCAGTCCCCACAGGCGCATCGCCTTGGCAAAGGGATTGTCAAAGATGTAGGGTCCGTAGCCGTTCTGTATCAGCTGGCAGAAGCCACCGTCCATCATCTCCTCGTGGAAGAAGTGGTAGCCCAAGAGCGCATGCTGAGCTCCCGTGAGGCGCGGCATCGTCTCGGCGGTGAGCTCGCCACCAATGACATTAAGGTAAGCATCGGTAAATACCTTGAGGAATGCGTCCATACCTTCCTCAGCGCCTTGGCGCAGCATATCGTCGGTAATCAGTCTGTTCATAATATCCGTATTATCGCGCAAAGATACAACAAGCCGGGAGGAGAACAAAATAATTTATTATTTTTTAATCCGAGGTGCCGTGTATCTTCTGCGACAAAGTCGCTAAAATTAGTGCAAACCGAGTGAAATGCTCGCCCCTGCTTACCAAAGTATATAGAGCAACGAAGCCACACTGATGACTATCCACAACAATATGCCCTGAATGAGCGGCTTGACACCTACAGCACGGAGCACATCGGTAGAGAGCGATGCACCAATGAAGAACATGGTCAGGGTAAGGCACTTGCGGGCAAAGCCCGACACCGCTTCACCCAATGCAGGAATACCGTCGAGCATATAAGTATTGAGCACAATAGCCACGATAAAATAGAGGATAAACCAGGGAATTGTAATCTTGCGCCCGTCGCTCTTGAAGATGAACGAAGTGACCAGCGCCAGGGGAATGATCCACAGCGCACGGGTGAGCTTGATGGTGGTGGCTACCTGTAACGCCTCTTCACCATAGGCAGCACCTGCACCTACCACCGAACTGGTGTCGTGAATGGCAATGGCAGCCCAGGTGCCAAACTCCTGCTGGGTGAGTCCCAGCCACTGCCCCAGCACAGGGAAGATGAAGAGCGCGATGGCATTGAGCACAAACACGATGGCCAACGCCACCGACATGCTTGAAGGTTTCGCCTTGATGACTGGGCCTACCGCCGCTATGGCACTTCCTCCACAGATAGCCGTGCCCGAGCTGATAAGATAGGCCGTGTCGCGGTCGACCTTAAGTAGCCTACGTCCTATCCACATGCCGATGAGCATCGTACCCACCACAGAGACAATGGTAAAGAGCATGCCGTCGCGACCCGAGGCGAGCGACTCATGCAAGTTCATGCCGAATCCCAATCCCACCACAGAGTACTGCAACAGGCTCTTCGACACCTTACGGTTGAATGTCGGGTAGGCCTGCCCACACAGCAAGGCATAAGCCAGCCCCAGAAAAAGCATCACGGGCGGTGTACACCATGCAGAGAGGCACGAAAGACTGGGTACATAAGCACTCAAAAGGCACAAAGCAGATACGACCAAGATCGTCACATAAATCTGCCGACTATAGCGGGAAAAGAAGTTCATCATGCTGAATGAATATTGTTTTAGACTACAAAGGTAAGGCAAACTGAGAGAACATGCAAGTCTGAGTCTGTATGGAACTTGTTTCAGCAACCCCACCATCTACCACAACGCATGCCAGCTACGCCCGATGAATGTGGCGCCCAGGGTGCAGGTCAAAATGCCGCGATGGCTCGTTCATAGCTATAAGAAACTATCCAAAAAGTGTACAAGAAGTGTAAATCTTTGTGTAAATCTTTCGGGCTTAGTCTCCATGATGCTCAGCGGATTAGGCGGCAGAAAGTGTACATTGTTTCTTCCAGTTGTTCCTTTCTGTTTTTGAGGTCTTCACGAACACACCTTGACGCACCTTGTCGATGTAATACTCCTTGGCGGCAAAGTTCAATTGGCTGCTTAAACGCTTGTAGCGCGTGTGGCGCTTGCGGTGGTCGGCCATGGCCTGCGCGCTTTCCTCACAGATAATCTTATTGATGCCATCGACAAGGCTCGCCACATCGCCCACGCATCCCTTGCCCGAGGCCGAGGGGCCAACGCAGATGTTCATCATGCCTAATGAGTAGAGTCGCTGGCCGTGGCGCACACGTACATTGCTCATGGCCGAGCCGAATGTGGGCATCATGGCCATGAGGAGCATGGTGCGGATGTCGGCATCATCGTAGAGGCTGAGTGTCTCGCTCATCATCTGCGGTAGGCACTGCCACATTGGGTCGGGTAGGGGGCAGGGCACTACCACGCCATCCTCATCGTAGATGGAGTTCATCAGCGTGATGGGTTCTTCCACGATCCCTTGGGTGACTTCACTGAGCAGGGGAAACTCCTCCTGCTGGGTCTCACGCAGCATGTCGACGTAAGACTTGGGTTGCTCATTTACATTAGATTCCGGCATAGCTTGGTTTGTTAAGTTGTTTTCCATAATAAATACTATATAAGGGTTAGTAAATACATTTCATTCTCTCGTACAGATGGTAGTCCTCCCACTGATGGGCACGGATAACCACTGATATCTTTCTCACGCGAATCTCGCAAATCTCGCGAAGTTTTTTCCCTCACGCTGATTCTTTTTCTCACACAGATCTCACGAATCTCACAGATGGCGCGTCGCTTGGCCCGCGCTTGTCGGCTTTGCCGAGTGTACACATCCCGGAGGAAAGCACGAGCGATAGTAAGTGCTCTTCGTGAGATTTGTGAGATCTGTGTGAGCCTAATCAACAGGACCTTGCTTTCGCGTTTTTCGCGTGATCTGCGTGAGGTCAAATCATCCGTGTCAAGGAGCTCAAAAGGTTGTCAAACCTTAATTCCTGTTGACAACATCGCGGTTGAGCGAGAGCAGAGATAAGCTTGCTTAATCTATGCCGAGCGTGAGCGATGTCGCG
>JAFWXS010000103.1 GCA_017517925.1 Bacteroidaceae bacterium
GGGCTACACCCCTGACCGTCGTCTGGATGTATCCCTTGCTGCCGGTCCCGTCTTTAGCTCAAGAGCATCGGGTGCTGCTGACGTCAAGCAGCTTGCGAAGTCATCTGTAGGTGTACAGGTAGGTATCCCCGTTCAGTATCGTCTCACCGAAAACTTGGGTATTTCGCTGGAGCCCCGTGCCCAAGCTTTCTGGAACAGAGACTATGCTGCGTTGGGTGGTGGCCGCAGTGCGATTATGAACATCTTGGTTGGTATGAAATATACTTTTTAATGAAAAATATTGAGAGCAATGAATAGATTTAAGTTTCTTCTCCTAAGTCCGATTGTTTTTCTGTGTCTGTGCTTCCCTATGAAGAGCACGGCGCAGACTGCTATGGAAGCAGCTGACTCCATTGTATACAATACGGCAATATATTCAGAGTTGTACAATGCCTATAAGATACACGCAAATGATATCAGTCAAGAGGTTATTGAGGCAATAGCGAAAATCTTGCTTGTGTGGTCTGGGAATCTGCATATCAACACTAAAGTTATCGAGGACTTGAATCCTAATACCAGATTGGACAGTGATCTTAATCTGGATTCATTGGGTGTGGTAGACTTGATGGAGCAATTGGAGGAGGAGCTACCATTCTACAACAAAGAAAAAGGATATGTCGCAACTTCATTGCGAATCATTGGAGATGTAGTTGATGTCGTGAAGCCAAGTTCAGACTCTACCATGCTGGTTATGGCATACTATCCTTGGAAAGCTGTATTCGATACGCATAGTGTACATCGTGTGGGTTTATACAACGATGGTATAGGTATCCTTAAGGGACTGATTGAATACACCAATGATTCTATTCAGCGTGAAGTCTATATCAATGAGTTAATGGAACTCTATGATGTATGGTATGAATATGCCGACACCATTAATGCCGGTATGAACGAGCATTATTCAAAGGCAGTGATTAAGAGCGAGAAGGCAAAAGACTACATTGAGATGTATCCTGATGAGATTACTGAGCAGAATGTGATGCAGTATCAATACGTGAAGATGTATGACTACATTATGGATGCTCTGAATGAGCCGGAGGGGCAGGAGGAAATATATTATCTTAATGTGGATAAACTCATGCGTATCTCTATCCAGCGTCTGAAAAGAAACTGGAAAGAGTATCAGGAACAGTATGTGGCCGACTTTGAGACTTTTGATGTTCGTATGCAGTTATTGTTGGAGCATGTGACTAATCCTGCAGCTATAGGTAATATCAATTACTTGCATGCAGGACATACCGATGCTTTCGACCAAAACTCCACCAATATCACAGCCAGTACCGGTGATTGCGGTGCCATGGAGGAGGCTTTTGCCACGCAAATGTGGGATAAGGCTATGGATGAGAAGTTCCTCAGTCGTGTCATCCGTAGTATGCGTGGATGTCCGGACTCGGAGGTATATCTGGAGGCTTTGGAGAACTATACCTACCTGACCAATGTGGATCCGGAGGATATTGTTGCCAAGCGTCGTTTATTGGTCAACGTATATCTGAAGCGCGAACGTTACGACGAGGCCATTGAACAGATAAGGTTCATGTTGGGTCTTAAGGAAGGTGTTGATAATATTGAGAAAGCCAACTACTATTATTTGTGGGGTAATATCATGGAGCGTCAGGGAAACAATCAGACTGCCGCATTCCGTTATAAGAGTGCAGTGAACCTCAATCCTAATTTTGGTAATGCATACTATCGTCTGGCTATTATGTATTCAAAGAATAAATTTACAAATGACCAATTGAAAGATAGTTACAGATATCTCTTGTGTGTCGATAAACTTGAACGTGCCAAGGAATGTATACAACAGCACGCAGGATCGGCTACTATGGGTAAGTATAATAATGCGTCGCTTAATGACATCAATCAATATATCGCCTCATTTAAGAGTATGTGTCCCGATCAGACCGAAGCCTTCATGCTTGGTGCCGATTACTCTACACCGGGTAAGAAGTATACTTTCCCTGGTGGTGTAATGAAGGGTGAGACAACTACTATCCGGTTCTATTAAGAATTTTAAATTAGAAAACTACAATATCAGAGCCGTCCGCTATAAAAAACGGAGGGCTCTGTTTTTTTTTTATTGAAAGGCTCTAATAATTTTATCAGAGAGCTCTGATTTTTCGATAAGATTGTATATATTTGCAAACTGTACTTTAATACCAATCGTAGTTATGCAAACTAATCTAATCTAATTCCTTTTAATCTATGCTAATAGAATAAAAATCACACATCATTATGAAAAAGACTTTATATTTAGGCTTCTTTGCCACACTGCTTCTTAGCAGCGCTGCACTGACCGTCCAAGCGCAGACTTTAGACGTAGACCGTACTAAGTATCCCGACTATTCAGAGAAGACCAATCCCGACTGGTCGCTCATGCCGACTTCTCGTGAGGGGGGGGCACCATTGCGCGCCCGTACCGTAATCGGTGGACGCCCCGACCATGTGAACAATGCGGAGACACGCTATTTCCCGCCCGTATTCAATCAGGACGGCGGTTCGTGTGGCTCGGCATCGAGAATATGCTACATGTTCAGCTACGAGCTGGCCGCCTACCGCGACCTTGATGGCTCGAAGCCCGAGAATTACTACCCCTCGCATTTCGTGTGGTTGCACACCAACTCGAACAGCCTTATCACTGATCAGGGCAAGGATGCCTTCGTGCAGCATGTGGGCGTGCCCTCGGCTGCGACCTATGGCGGACAGACCTATTCGTCGCTCTTTGGTAACCAGGACTGCGCACAAAACGATTTCGGATGGATGCAGGGCTATGACAAGTGGTTCGAAGCCATGCACAACCGCATGCTCAAGCCTTCGAACTTCCCCGTAAACGTGGGCACCGAAGAGGGACGCGAGGCGGTGAAGAATTGGTTGTGGAACCATAATGGTGACACCGACTTCCATGCTGGAGGTATCTGCGGTATCGGCGTGGCTTCGGGTGGTGTGTGGAAAGACATCCCCAAGACGGCAACCAATGATGCCATTGGCGTCACCGGTATGGGCTATGTATACCAATGGGGCACACAAGTAGACCATGCCCTCACCATCGTGGGCTATGACGACCGCATCGAGTTTGACCTCGACAAGGACGGTATCTACGGCGAAGCCGAAGCCGACGAGTTGGGTGCATGGATTATTGTCAACTCGTGGGGCAACTGGGAGAACGGTGGATTCATCTACTGTCCCTATGCGCACGGTGTGCCTGCTTTCAACAGTGATGGCTCGGTTCCCAACAACTTTTGGACCCCCGAGATATACAAGGTGCGCAAAGATTACCGTCCCTTGCGTACTATCAAACTGAATATGGACTACAGCCGCCGTAGCGAAATCGCTCTGAGCGCAGGTATCAGCGCCGACCTTAACGCCACCGCACCCGAGAAGACCGTTCCCTTCGTACACTTCACCTACTCCGGTGATGGCAACTATGGCAACAGCAATCCCGCCCCCGAAGTGCCCATGCTGGGCCGCTGGGCCGACGGTAAACTGCACGACGAACCCATGGAGTTCGGTTATGACCTTACCGACCTCACCGAGGGGTACGATATGAACAAGCCTCTCAAGTATTTCTTCATTATTGACTCACGTGAGTGGGCCGAGGGCGAGGGCACCATCCACGATGCCTCCATCATCGATTACCGCTATGACGAACAGGGGTTGGAGACCCCATTCGGTGTAGGTGAGGGTGTGGAAATACAGAATCAGGGCGGACGTACCATCATCTCGGTAGTGGTGTACGGCACCAGCTACTATGCCCCACAGAACGTGGCCTTTGATGGTTCCACGCTCACGTGGCAGGCCCCGCAACGCTCGGCTATGAAGGCGGCATCATACTGCATCTATCAGAACGGCATGCTCATCGACAACGTAGCCGCTACCACTTTCAGCTACACTCCGAAATCTGTAGCTACATCGGGAGAGTATGGCGTAAGCGCTCTTTATGCCGATGAAAACGAGTCTGCTGTAAGCACGGTCCGAGTGCCTATTACCCTCTCGTCGCCCAATACGGGTGTCAAATTCAATCAAGCAGGATTCGCTATTCCCAGTGTGTTTGCCACTAAATATCAACAGGCTACTATTGAATACTGGATAAAACCCACCACCCTTACCAACTGGAATCAGAGCGGCGGGCCGGGATGGGGTAACTTCATGTTCCATGCCAACAGTGGTGGACTGTTCACTGCCGGATGGAGTACTCAAGACCGACTCAATACCAATACTCCCCTTAAAGTAGGACAGTGGACACACGTGGCTATCGTTGTCGATGGAGGCAAGATGACCGTATACCTCGACGGAGTGAACCGCGGTAGTGTGAGCACTTACTTCTATAGCGGAATCGGTGGATTTGGTGACCTTGTATTCTCGTCTAACGGAGCGAATAATGCACAGGATGCAGTGTACGATGAAATACGCATCTGGAACACCGCACGCACCGCTGCACAGGTTAAAGCTTGCAAGGATATAGAGTTTGCTGGTAACCTCATGCCTCAGGGACTCATCGCCTACCTTAAGGGCGACCTTGTGACCAATGCCGAAGGTGACCTAGTGATGTACGATTGTGTGGGCGGCCATCACGCCACGCTGCAAGGCAGTTATGCCGCTGTGAGTGCCAATTTACCTGCTCTGGGCCTTTCGGATGGAACACCCGACGTGCTCATTGATGCTCCTGTGGGTGCCGTGTATGCTGGTGTGCCTGTAACGTTTACAGCTGCCTACAATGATGCAGTCAGTCACCTGTCATGGACCATTCCTGGTGCTGGAGTAGAGAACCTTGCAGTGGCAACTCCTACGGTAACCTTTACCGAAACAGGCAAACAGATGGTGACGGTGACAGCCACCTCTATTGACAATCAGACAACAACCGACACGTATACCATCATTGTGGAGCCTACACCTGCGGTCGATGCTTCGTTCACTATGACTGCCACCCTGGTACCTGCGGGAGAGCGTGTAACTCTTCTTGCAACAAATCCCATGGACGGATATCTCTATGAATGGAGTATGCCGGGGGCGGATGTAGAAGCCGCTTACACGGTGAACGCTGCCGCCTCGTACCAGTCGCAGGGGACATTCAATGTGACTCTCACCGTGACAGGTCCTGATGGCACCGTAAAGAGTCATACAGAGCAGATTGAAGTGCTTGAAGTAGCTCCCAAGGCTGCCTTCAGCATTGCACCGGCAGTGATACTCAAGGGCGAGGAGATAAACCTCACCGATGAGTCGCTCTATACACCTACACAATGGCAGTGGCTTCTCGCCAGCGACAAGGCCAACTATATCGCATATGACCAGTACAAATCGCTTGTGATAGATAACCCCGGTGTCTACAGCGCTACACTCAGAGTAACAAACAATGCCGGACACCATGAACTGACACGTGAACGTGCACTCATCGTTACCAATGCCGACAGCAAGAATGGACTCCTCTTCTCCAGTGACGCTTCCATGGTAGGCGTGGCCGTACCGCCCGTCAGCGCAGGGCAGTCGGCCTTCACTATCGATTGGTGGATGAATCCCGAATGGCCTGTCGACAATACTAACGGTATAGGTGACAGCGAGTCGACCATGTTGCTCAAGACCATGGGAGGCGGCAAGATGATGTTCTGTCTCGGTGGCACCAACGTAACCACAGTGGATGGCTATATCGTTCCCGGTGAATGGCATCACTATGGCGTGGTATTCGGTAACGGTAAGGTAGTCTTTTATCGCGATGGTGTACAGGTAGGCACACGTCCTATCTCCTCCAGTATCAAGATACCCGAACTCAAGTCATTCAATATCGGAGGCTCGGAAGCCCCCTTTAGGGGAGGTATCGACGAGTTCCGTGTATGGGGAACCGCTCTTACCGAGGCTCAGTTGCGTTCGTATGCCAATGCTCCCATTACCGACATCTCTAAGGCCGAGAGCAGCCATGCACTGAAGGTATACTATAGTTTCAATCAGAGTGGAGGTGACGTGCAGGATGCCACCTCGAACGGTAATACGGGGCGTCGTTCAGGATTCGGTCCTGACGGTGACGCATGGGGATTGTCGAAGGGTGTCTTCTGCCTCAACTTCGATGAGACAGCTAACACAGATATCACTGCGACCTATCTCACTAATTACGCAAAATCGTTCAAGGAGAATGGTACATGCATCAATCCCAACCTTTCAGAACGTACTTTCGGACTCTCTGACTGGACGATGGAGAATACCGTCATCAATGCCAACATCATCACCGGTGCACACGTAGACCGCAATAAGAGTAACTGCTTCACCGTGACCACCGGTTGGGATGGATTTGCTTCGGCACTCAAAGACCACAAGGTTTTCCAGATTGTCACCCTGCCTGCGGGCTATTATAACTTCGAGGCTGAGTATGGCACCAATGAAGGACAGTGTGGAGAGTCGTATCTCGTGGTAGCTGCAGGGAGCACTTTGCCCACAACCGAGAACTTAGGACAGTCTATCGCTTATAGTGAGATGAAGGCCAAGGGCACGGTGAGTGCCAATGCGGTGAACTTCTTGCTCACTGAGGAGACCACCGTGAGCATAGGTCTGTTGGTCAATATGAGCGGTAGCTCGTGTATGACCATACAGAAGTTTACTCTGACAAAGAGAACAGTCGAGGTTTACCAAAAATCTTCCGATGCCGTTCCTTCTATTTCCAAGTTGAGTAATGACCGCCTCTACTATGTATCGCAGCCCTACCACACTGCTGGTATCAGTTCATGGGCCATCGCCCAAGGCGGTAGTGCCTTGAAGTCCAATGTAGACCTTGGCATCTCGGTTGACAAGGACAACGCAGCCCAACAATTTGCTTTCCTGACTAATGACGAAGGTGCTACCCACTACCTCTTCCATGCCGCCGAGAAGAAGTTTGTGAACAAGGATGGTTCGCTCTCCGATACTCCCGTCGATGCCATCCACTTCACGAAGGGTGCCTATGACACTACTTTCGTGGCCTACTTCGATGCGGGGCACTACATCAATATAAATAGCGAACGCAAGTTGATGATTGGCGATTATGGTACTCCTGACGGAGGTAACTCTGTAGTGATACGTCCAGCCAAGACTTTTAACCCGAAGACAGCTCTCTCAAAGTTCCCTGTAGTTGGGGTGGAAGAGATAACCCTCAGCCACAGCACCGCAACGCTGATGGCAGGCGAGGCACTGACCTTGCAGGCTACTGTCGCTCCCAGCTACGCTACAGACCCTTCTGTGGTATGGAGTACTTCAGATCCTTCCGTAGCTATCGTTGTGCGTGGTGTCGTTACTGCCGTATCTCCGGGTACAGCCACCATTACCGCCAAGGCCGGCGACAAGGAAGCAACCTGTGTGGTGACAGTGGAGAAACGCTATGTGGAGGTTATGGGCCTTATTCTGGACCAGACCAGTGCTACGGTTACTGCCGGTGATGTGCTTACCCTCACGGCAACAGTTGTTCCCTCAGATGCCGATGACCAGACGGTGACATGGGCGACCTCTGATGCTACCCTCGCCACAGTAGAGGATGGTGTGGTGCAGACTCTCGCTCCCGGTACGGTGACCATCACCGCTAAGGCCGGCGAACGTCAGGCGACCTGCGTGGTGAAGATACAGAAACCCTATGTGCCCGTGACGGACATTATCCTTAACCACACGGAACTTATACTTGAGGTCGGGCAGTCGGTGACTCTTACTGGAACAGTAGTCCCCGATAATGCTGACGACAAGATCATCACCTGGACCTCATCGGATACGAAGGTGGCAACGATACGTCGCCGCGTGGTGAAGGGTGTTTCCGAAGGCAAGGCAATCATCTCTGCAGCTACTACAGACTTTACTGCTGTTTGCGTGGTTACTGTTGTTGCAGTAGGCAGTGGTCTCGACCAAGCTACGGGCGACCAGAGTACGATGATGATTTATGATGTGACGGGCCGTCCCGTAAGAGTGAACGCGAAATCAACCGAAGGTCTTGACCCTGGCGTATACATTATCAACGGGCGGAAAACTGTGGTGAAGTAATAGTAAAAGAGGATGAACCCAAGTTCATCCTCTTTTTGTATCGTGTCTATGATTTGTTGGAGTCATAATCTATATAAGTAAGGAGGGTTGTTGTACCTGAAGTTATTACTTTGCCGCATCTTTATTCTTGCTTTTGCTCCCGTGATGGTGCTTGCCTCCACGCGACTTGCCCTGAGCACGAGTCTGTTTGCTATGTCCTTTTCCTCCACGATGGTTGCTGCCCTTGCAACCTCTACGGCTACTCTTCCCATGACCACCACTTTTCTTTTGGGGATTGTACTCGGGAGCTTCGCCCAACCCCTCGGGGAGAGGAAGCTTGTGTACTTCACGGCCGATGAACTCTTCAATGGCGGCAAAGCGCGATTGGTCATCCACGGCTACAAAGGTAATGGCACAGCCGTCGGCACCAGCACGAGCTGTGCGACCTATACGGTGTACGTAGTCCTCGCAGTCGCGCGGAGCATCGTAGTTGATGACGAGGCGTATATCGTCTATGTCGATACCGCGTGAAACAATGTCGGTAGCTACGAGAATATCGATGCGTCCGCTCTTGAACTCACGCATCACCACGTCGCGTTGCGACTGATCGAGGTCGCTGTGCATCTCGCCCACGTTGAGTCTCATGCGCTTGAAGGCGGCGGCAATCTCCTTTACCTTGGTCTTCTTGGAGGAGAAGATGATGACGCGCTCGGGTTTGGTGTCCTTGAAGAGGCTCTTGATAATGCCGAGCTTCTGTGTCTCGTAGCAGACATAGGCGGTCTGCACAATTTTCTCTGCCGGTTTGTTCACAGCGAGGCGCACCTCTACGGGGTCGTGCAGGATGCTGGCGGCAAGCTTCTGTATCTTGTCGGGCATGGTAGCCGAGAACATGATGGTTTGGCGATTATCGGGTAGTTGCTTGACAATCTGCATGATGTCATCATAGAACCCCATGTCGAGCATACGGTCGGCCTCATCGAGTATGAAGAACGAGGTGCGCGAGAGGTCCACATTGCCGAGCGAGATGTGGCTGATGAGACGTCCAGGTGTGGCAATCACCATATCTGCACCGAGCGAGAGACCACGGCGTTCCTGCTCGTAACGTATGCCGTCGTTACCACCATATACGGCCACGCTGCTCACGGGGACATAGTATGAGAATCCCTCCATGGCTTGGTCTATTTGCTGGGCAAGTTCACGGGTGGGCGACATGATGATACAGTTGATGGCATCATCAGGATAACCTCCATCGCTGAGCATACTGAGGATGGGCAATAGGTAAGCCGCAGTCTTGCCGGTACCTGTTTGTGCTACACCGATGAGGTCGCGCCCCTCAAGCAATGGAGGTATCGTATGTTCCTGAATAGGTGTGCAAGTGGTAAAGTTCATTGCATCGAGTGCATCAAGCACATCGTCGTTGAGGTCGAGATCATAGAAGTCCATGTGTCAAACTATTTTGGTGCTTTCCAGTAAAGGAATACACCAATGATGAGAAACGTTATGTTGGGTATCCACACCGCTATCATGGGCGACATGCTTCCATTGACGGCAAAGGTGGAAGATATGGTTTGGAAGACGATATAACCAAAACTGAGGGCGATACCAATACCGAGGTTGAGACCCATGCCCCCCTTGACCTTCTTGGCCGAGAGGGCCACGCCAATCAGTGTGAGTATGAAGGCAGCAAAAGAGGTAGCTATGCGCTTGTGATACTCAATCTCAAACTCTTTTATATTGGCAATGCCGCGGCGACGTTGCTTGTCAATATAGTGCTTCAGCTCTGGTGAGGTTAGTGTCTCTTGTTGGTTCTTGCTGATGAGCAGGTCGTAGGGCTCAATCTGTATGATGGTGTCCTGTTGCAGGCCACTGGTGATATGCTCCATGGTATCGGTGAGGATACGGTGTTGCCAGTTACGGGCCTTCCAGCGATGGGGATTTTCCTTGTCACCTGTATACACCAAGGTACGTGCCGTGAAGTGTGACTTCATGGAGTTGCCTTCGAAGCGGTCAAGTGAAAAACGGTAGGCAGTATTGTTGCTGTTTTCGAAACGCTCGATATAGGCTATCACATTGGGCTCTACCTCCATCTGTATGTTGCGGGCAGTCTCTACCTTTTTCTTCTTTTTGTAAGTGTTCTCAAACTCCAGTCTCACCACATTGCCCTTGGGGATGACATACGCCCCCAATCCATAGGTGAGGAGGGCGATGAGCAGTGCAGAGAACATGTAGGGTCGCATCAAGCGGTGCAGGCTCGTTCCTGTGGAGAACATGGCGATGATTTCTGAGTTCTCGGCTAACTTTGATGTGAAGAAAATGACCGCAATGAATACAAATAGCGGACTGAAAAGGTTCGAGAAGTAGGGGATAAAGTTGAGATAGTAGTCAAAAATAATAGCATCCCACGGTGCATTGTTGGCTACAAATTTGTCGATATGTTCATTGTAGTCAAACACCACGGCGATGGAGATAATCAGCGCAATGGAAAAAAAATAATGGCCCAGGAACTTCGCAATGATGTACCTGTCCAAACGACTGAATAGCTTAAATTTTCTTTTGAATCGCTTTTCCATTTATATAGTAAAGCCTGCCGTTCCCGGCAGGCAGATGCTTAATACTCCTCCTCGTCGAAGAAGAAATCTTCCTTGCTGGGATAGTCGGGCCAAATATCTTCGATGCTTTCGTAGATCTCGCCTTCATCTTCCATCTCTTGCAAGTTTTCTACCACTTCCATCGGACATCCCGAACGGATAGCATAGTCGAGAAGTTCTTCTTTGGTTGCGGGCCAGGGTGCATCCTCCAATTTAGATGCCAATTCAAGTGTCCAGTACATATTCTGTTCTCCTTTTATTTAAACCGTTTTATGAATGAGGCTGCAAAAGTATAACTTTTTTCCTCAAATGCAATCGTTCTGCCAAGAAATTTCGTCTACACCTTCCATTTTGTTCAAGAATCGGGCATATACGAATAAGAAATCAGACAGCCTGTTTATGAATGACAGCAGGATGGGTGATATTGGCGCCTCATCGGCGAGTGCTGTGATGAGTCGCTCGGCCCGCCTACACACCGTACGGCACACATGACATTGGGCAGCAGACATGGCACCGCCAGGAAGCACAAAGGTGCGGAGTGCGGGTAATTGGGCGTCAAGCCAATCGATATACTCTTCTAACTGCAATACGTGGGATTCAGTAATGGCGCAAGGTGCAGTTTGGTCTTCTGTACAGGGCATTGCCAGATGAGTCCCTACTTCGAACAGACGTGATTGTATCCATTGCAATTTATCAGTTTCATACTCTGCATGTGCTTTTATCATAGCTGCCAGTAGCCCGATATGGGAACTGAGCTCATCAATAGTGCCGTATGCATTGATTCGTAGGCTGTTTTTCTTGACACGGTTGCCGCCAATCAGTGAGGTGGTGCCACTATCGCCTCCGCGAGTATATACATGACTCTTTTTCATAACTTGTGCGTTCAGTCTTTAAGATTTATCCAATATGTTTCCTTATGGCGTGAACGGTCAAAAAACAACAACCCGATGGAGCCAAGGTCATAACTGATGCCTGTCAGAGAATCTTCCTGTAGCTCTTTCCACCAATTCTGCTTTTCCTTATCGTCCCGTATGCCTTCAATGATAAATAATGTATGGTCGGTAGTATAGGGTAGGGCGGCCTCTACTATTTCCCGATAAAATGAGGTATGTGCAATATGGAGTAGCCCTATCGCCCCTCTGTCTTGGATATTTTGATTGAAAAACGCCATTTCATCGGCTTTTTTTAGTTTGATTTGGGGATGTTCCTTCAGTAAGGGCTGCATGGCGCAAGCAACCGTATGGGATGGAGTGATAGCTATGCTCCAGGCCGATGGACAGGCCATAGCCATGGCGAAGATTGAGAGGCCGGCTCCTACCTCTACTATCGTCTCGGGATGTACATGGTTGGCTAAGCGGAACAGCAATCTGTTTGTAGCCTCCGGGTAACACGGTATGCAAGTATTGTATGCCTTCTCCATCTTCCCGAGCGTGGCATAGGCGTAGTAGGGCGATTCTTCGCGTAGCACGTGCTGCACAAAAAAGAAGTCGCTGGGGCTTTGTATACCATATCCAAGCGAATTGCGCTTTCTTCTTATCCACTTGGTCATCATCGTTTGTTTTGTAGGCAAAAGTAACAAAAATAGACGAGTATGCCCAAATGAAACGAAAAAAGATGTACATTTGCATAAATAATGGCAAAAGTTATGATGGACTGGAGAAAACTGATATCAGCCAAACGGTTGGGTATGGAGGCATACCATGCCGGGGGCGGTGACGACCGCTCGGATTTTTTGCGTGATTATGACCGCCTCATCTTCTCGGCTCCCTTCCGCCGTTTGCAGAACAAGACGCAGGTGTTCCCTCTTCCAGGTAGTGTGTTTGTACATAACCGACTGACCCACAGCCTCGAAGTGGCATGTGTGGGCCGCTCGTTAGGCAATAGAGTGAGTCGCGCTCTGATACAGAGTCATCCCGAGTTGGCCGGTTCGCTCATCGGTGAGATTGGCGGTATCGTGTCGGCGGCCTGCTTGGCTCATGACTTGGGCAATCCTCCTTTTGGCCATTCGGGCGAACGTGCCATATCGTCATTCTTCACCGAGGGGAAGGGGCAGGCACTACGCAATCAACTGACTGCCGAAGAATGGGACGACATCATTCATTTTGAGGGTAATGCCAACGCTTTCCGTCTGCTCACCCATCAGTTCAACGGCCGTCGCCGTGGCGGCTTCGCGCTCACCTATTCTACATTGGCAAGTATCGTAAAATATCCCTATTCATCGTACTATGCTGGTGGAAAGTCCAAGTTTGGATTCTTCCATACCGAAGCCGAAACGTTCCGCTCTATAGCCGACGAATTGGGCCTCATTCGTCTTAGTGCCGAAGGCGAACCGTTGCGCTACTGTCGCCATCCATTGGTGTTCCTTGTGGAAGCTGCCGATGATATCTGCTACCAGATGATGGATATTGAGGACGCTTACAAACTGAAGATACTCACCCGCGAAGAGACCATATCGCTTCTTACTCCCTTCATTGAAGAACACAAGAGGGGCCATCTCGCCGAGGTACTTGATATGGTGACCGACCACAATGAACAGATTGCCTACCTGCGCTCCAAGGTGATTGGAATCCTTATTGACGAATGTGCCGATGCTTTCATGCGACACGAGGAGGAGATACTTTGCGGCACTTTTACAGAACCCCTCATCAAGCACACTAACGAACGCTGTCGTCAAGCCTATAAACATTGTTCCGAGTTGGCCGTGCAGAAGATTTATCGTTCACGCGACGTGCTGGATATTGAATTGGCAGGTTTTCGTATTATCAACACCCTCATCGAACTGATGATTGATGCGGTCACTCATCCCGACAACGCCTATTCGCGCCTTTTGATTGATAGGGTGAGCAGTCAGTACGACTTGTATGCTCCTACTCTATATGGAAAGATACAGGCCGTATTTGATTACCTCTCCGGTATGACCGATGTCTTTGCTCTCGACCTCTATCGTAAGATCAATGGCAACAGCCTGCCAGCAGTGTAAGAATATCTGTCTATTCATACTACACGGCTATACCGTTAGATAGGATATTGATTGTCAGTCACATTGCTTGTATAGTTCGCTAAGTGCCGAACGGGGGATTCCGAGGGTGACGGCACAATCGAGGTCAAGTTTGGCGGCCGACTTGCGTTTCATCTTTAGGTACAGCTCGGCACGGGCTACATAGAGTTCGGCATCAGCGGGCTGCAGGGTGATGGCCGTCTCGAGGTCGAGCAACGCCAGGTCGTAGAGTTCCTGCTCTATCAGGACATTGGCGCGTGCATGCCAGTAGGTGGCATTGTCGGGGTAGCGGTCGACGAGCTGTGACAGCTGTTGCTCGGCAGCTTGCAGACGTCCTTCGCGCTGGTCGAGCAGCGCCAAGCCGAGCAGGCCGTTCTCATGGATGGGGTCGAGGGTGAGCAGGCGCTTGTAGTCGGTACGGGCAGCAGCATATTCCCTGCGATGGGTATAGATGAAGGCACGGTAGTAGAGCGCTTCGACGTGGTCGGTTTTCTTGTCGAGCACGTTGCAGAGGTCGGTATATGCCTTGTCATCGTTGCCCAGTGCCATGTAGGCTGTGGCGCGGTCCATGAGGATGGTCACCGTGAGCGGAGCACGCTCCAAGGCCGAGGTGTAGGACTCTATCGCCTCGCGCATCTTGCCGCGACGGCGCTGCACGGCACCCAGGTTGGACAGCAGCATGGCGCTTTGCTTGCTCAAGGGGGCGGCCTCTACGGCTTGCTTGAAGCATGCCTCGGCCTGTGCTAGGCTGTCCTGCTCTACATAGGCATATGCCTTCGTGGCCCACTCGTCCTGTGATTGGGCCAGAGAGGGCTGTGCAGTTGCAAACAGCAGCCAGACAAGAGAGAGTATGCAGAATCTATATATGATGCGCTTGTTCATAGCGCAAATTTAGCGTAAATTTTTGTAATCGCCAAACGGTGCAGTACGGCCATCATGTGCGATGTGGGCGAGGGGGCACTGTAACCGTGCAAATGTTAAATACCAGTCAGTTAAATAAGGATAATTAGGTTTTTTCAATAATTATTAGTAATTTTGCGGCTTATTTGAATTTGGCGTATAGTGCAATGTACCCAAATGGAAAGAAAAGTGGAGTATAATTGGTTGGATAATAAAACTTTATATCGATATAATGAGAAAAAGATTATTGGCATTTGCTTTCGGATTGATGGTATCCTTCGGCACGTTGCTCGCACAGAGCTTCACGGTGAAGGGTACGGTCATTTCCAAGGAGGATGGCGAACCGCTGATTGGCGTGGCTATCCGTCCGTTGGAGAATCCGACAAGCGGTGTGACTACAGATTTTGATGGCAACTACTCCATCGTACTGACGGGTAAGGAGGCTACATTGAGTTTCACTTACCTCGGTATGCAGGAACAGCAGCACAGAGTGACTGCAAAGACAAAGACGCTCGACATTGAGATACTCTCCGATGCACAGATGATGGATGAGGTGGTGGTAGTAGCCTACGGTACGAGAAAGAAGGGTACGATTGCCGGTTCGGTATCGACGGTGAAGGCCGACAAGATTGCCGAGATACCTGCTGCAGGTTTTGACCAGGCATTGCAGGGACAGAGCGCGGGTCTTATGGTGCTCTCCAACTCGGGCGAGCCCTCCAAGGCAGCCACCTTCCAGATACGTGGTACCAACTCCATCAACTCGGGCACGGCACCGCTCTTTATCCTCGACGGTGTGCCCATCTCGAGTGCCGACTTCAATACCATCAGCCCCAATGACATCGAGTCGGTGTCGGTACTCAAGGATGCCTCATCGACCTCCATCTATGGTGCCCGTGCGGCTAACGGTGTGGTAGTGATTACCACTAAGCGCGGAACGCAGATGGAGAAACCCAAGGTGACACTGCGCACGCAGCTCGGTATCTCACAGCTCGCCAGTTCCAAGGAGTGGACGCTGATGAACACCGAGGAGCGCATCGCCTTCGAGAAAGAGCTGGGCCTCAAGAATGAGAAGGACTATGATTTCCTGCGCCTGACCGATATAAACTGGCAGAAGGCCATCTTCAACAACCGTGCCCTGCTGCAGAACTACGACTTCTCGGTGAGCCGTGCCACGGAGCGCATGAACTACTTCGTGTCGGGCAACTTCTACGATCAGGATGGTATCGCCTTAGGCTCTACCTTCCGCCGCTATTCGCTGCGCAGCAATGCCGACGTGAAGACAGGCGAATGGCTCAAGATGGGTACCAACACGATGATGACCTACGAGGAGGTGCAGCAGGCCGATGAAGGCTCCTATACACTCTATACCCCCATCTCGGCCAGCCGCTCCATGCTGCCCTACTGGAACCCTTACAAGAAAGACGGCAGCATCGCCTCGTCAAAAGACGGTTCGTGGACGGGTACCACACAGAACCCCATCGAGTGGATGGAGACCAACCCTCAGTTGATGAAGAAATACAAGTTGTTGAGCACCGTATATGCCGAGGCCACTCCGATGAAAAACCTCACCTTACGCTCGCAACTCGGTATCGACTTCTCGCTCTCCACGACCGACGTGAAGTCGCTTCCCAGCTTCCCAGGCAACAACGGTGTAGGTACGGCAGCCAATGCCGAGGGCAATACGCTACAGCTCACGGCGACCAACACGGCCAACTATAAACTGAATATCGACCACGTGCACGACTTCAACTTCATGCTCGGACAGGAGGGTGTGAACTACCGTTCCGAGAGCTTCCAGGTGGTGACACGCGGACAGAACAACGATTTCCTCACTACCCTGTCGAACGGAACAATGGCTACCTCGTGGGCCAACAGCTACTCGAGCTATAGCTACCTGTCGTTCTTCGGGCGTGGCGAGTACAATTACATGGACAAGTACTACGCTGACTTCTCGTTGCGTACCGATGCCTCGTCACGCTTCGGTAAGAACGGTCGCTGGGCCAGCTTCTGGTCAGTGGGCCTGATGTGGAACATGCTTAAGGAGAAGTTCATGCGTCCCTACACCTGGCTCACCAATGCACAGGTGGCACTCAGCACTGGCACCTCGGGCAACTCGTCCATCCCCAACTACGACCACCTGGAACTCGTAGGTGGCGGCTATATATATAATGGTGAGTCGGGTATCGCTCCATCGAGCGAGGGCAACCCCGACCTCAGCTGGGAGCAGCTGTGGAGCAGCAACCTTGCCCTGCACCTCGGCTTTTGGCACCGACTCAATGTGGATGTGGAGCTGTATAACAAGAAGACCACCGACATGCTGATGCTCGTACCCCAGTCGTATGCCAACAACGGCTTCGGCCAGCGGTGGGACAATGTGGGTGCTATGGTGAACCGCGGTGTGGAGATGTCGGTCAACTACGATGTCGTCCGTACCGAAAAGTTTGTATGGAACATCAACGGCAATGCCTCATACAACCATAATGAGATTACCGAACTCTATAACGGACTGAACGAATATGAGATGTCGGGCACATCGACCAAGCTCGTGGTGGGCCACCCCGTGGGCGAGTTCTACATCAACCGCTATGCCGGGGTGAACCCTGCCAACGGCGATGCGCTTTGGTATGACAAGGAGGGTAACATCACCACCGAATTCCGCGAGTCGGACAAGGTACTTGTAGGCAAGGCCTATATGGCACCGTGGCAAGGCGGTTTCGGCACCTCTGTATCGTGGAGAGGGGTGAGCCTGAGCACACAGTTTGCCTGGGTTGCCGACCGCTGGATGTTCAACAACGACCGCTTCTTCGAGGAGAGCAACGGTCTCTATACCGTATACAACCAGTCAAAGCGTCTGCTCTACGACCGTTGGAAGAAGCCGGGCGACGTTACCGACATTCCCCGTTACGGTGTGACGCCGCAGATGGACTCACGTTTCCTTGAGGATGCCTCGTTCCTCCGTATGAAGAACCTGATGCTCAGCTATACCCTACAGCCCAAGACATTGGCCAAGATGAAGGGCATCGGCGGAGCACGCATTTATATGCAGGGAACAAACCTCTTCACCTTCACCAAGTTCAGCGGTATAGACCCCGAGTCGACCAGCAACGTGTATGCCGCACAGTACCCCATGTCGCGCCAGTTCTCCATTGGCCTGGAGCTCACATTCTAATCTATAGGAAATATGAAGAAACTCAAATCATACCTGCTCATCGCACTCAGCGTGTGTATGCTGGCATCTTGCCTCGACAAGTATCCGCAAGATGAAATCCCCGCAGACAGCGCCATCACCACCATCGAGGAGGCCAACCAGGCTGTGATAGGCATCTACAACGCTTGGCTCAGCGGTGCACTGTATAGCGGCTACCTGACCTTGCTCCCCGACCTGCAGGCCGACCTCGCCTATGCAGTCAACGGATATACCAACACGTATGGCGACATCTGGCGTTGGGACATCCTTGCCACCAACACCCAGATCACCTCGGTGTATGGGGCGCTCTACGATGTCATCGGCCGATGCAACTTCTTGCTCCACAACGTGGATAAGGTGCGCGATAACATCTACAGCGATGAAGACTTCGACCGCTTGGAACAATATCAGGGTGAAGCCTACTTTGCCCGTGCACTGGCCTACTCGGAGCTTATCAAGCTCTTCTGTAAGGCTTACGACAGCGATGAAATGGCCGCAAAAGAGTTGGGCGTAGTGCTACGCAAGGAGTATTACAGCACAGATTCGCTGACACGTGCTTCACTTAAGGACTCCTATGCTTTCGTTATCGAGGACCTGAAGCGTGCCGAAGACTATCTGCAGTTGACCGAGGAGGAGGAGAACGATGCCAGCCTCACCTTCTACAGCAGTCCCTACTTCAGTATATATACGGTATACGCGTTGCGCGCGCGTGTAGCACTCTATATGAAGGACTATGACAATGCCATCAAGTACTCTACGTTGCTGATTGATGCAAAAGACCGCTTCGCCTTGTCGAGTGCAAGCACTCCTTACACAACCATGACAGACTATCTCTCCATGCAGTCCGGTAAGCAGATTAGCTATTACGAGTATATGTGGCGCTACAACCTCTCTACCGAGAGCATCTGGCAGGTGGGCTTCACGACAACATCGTATGGCGGTGCTTTGGGCTCGGTATTCTTCAACTGGGACTATCAGTCATACAAACCCGATTATGTGCCGGCCCAGTGGGTGCTCGAACTGTACGGTGCCAATGACATGCGTTACAATGCCAACTTCTGTTCGGTGACCACCGGTCATAGCCACGGTCTCACTTGGCCTCTGCTTGCCAAGTATTGGGGCAATCAGGAACTGTTTGAGGGGGCACAGCTGCTCCATGTGTTGGAACCTCAGGTGTTCCGCCTTTCCGAGCAGTACCTCATCCGTGCCGAGGCATACGTAGGGCAGAAAAATTATTCCAAGGCATCCAACGATATAGCCGAACTGCGCAAGGCACGCTACAGCTCAGGTGCTTCAGCCTCGCTCACCGAGAAGAATGCGATGGAGGTCATCGAGGAGGAGCGCGTGAAGGAGCTCTACATGGAGGGCTTCCGCCTGCAGGACCTCAAGCGTTGGCACAAGGGTTTCGAACGAAAGCCGCAGGAGCAGTCGCTCGCCAACGGCAGCAGCCTTAAGGTTGAGGCCGACAATCCGCTCTTTGTATGGCCCATACCTCAGCACGAACTGGAATCACCGGGTGCCGACATCGAACCTAATGAAAGTAACAAGTAATCGGAGGAATGACGTATGAATAAGAATATATTGTTTGGAACCATCCTGACGCTCACTTTGCTTGCCGGCTTCACCGGCTGTGAAGAGGAGTATACAGTATATGACGGGCCGCTGTATATCATGTTTGCCGATACCCTCTCGGTAGTGGGTGTGGAAAACAGCAATACCTATCACGACATCCATATCGGTGCCACCAAGGCTTCTGACAAAGACCGCACTTTCGCCGTAGAGGTGATAGAGCAGGAGAGCAGTGCCATCGAGGGGCGTCACTACGAGATCGAGTCAAACACCGTAACCATCAAGGCCGGCGAGCTGGCCACCAACGTCCGCATCCGTGGTATCTATGAGAATCTGGCGGTAGATGTCGAGAACTTGCCTGTGCTCACACTGCGCCTTATCACTCCCGACGAAACACACTGTAATCTCTACGAGAAGGATGGCTTGGAAACCAAGGTGATGTTGCAGAAGATCTGTCCGTTCGATGTCAATGCCTTTACAGGCTATGCCATGGTGACCTCTACCTTCCTCTATAACTATGTGGGTAGCTACAACCGCCTCATCGAGACCTCGGTGGATACTACAGATACCGAGAGAAAGACCGTGATTCTCCACGACTATCTCTATGACGGTTACGATGTGAAGGTCAAGTTCACCACCAAGGACATGCTCAATCCGCTCATCGAGATGGACGACCAGCCCATGGCTTCCACGGGCGAGGCCTTCAATACCATCTATGGCGACGGTATGTTGCATATCTACCAGCCCTCGTCGATGGTCAGCTACTACAGTTCGTGCGAGAAGTTCATACTCCAGTACATGACCGTCTGGGTGCCCGGCATGGAGGCCGGCTACAACACGGTGGGTACCTTCATCAATGCCGTGGAGTGGATTAGCGATGATGAGGCCCGCATACTCAAACAACAAGGATACTAATAGAAGACAAGTAAATATATGATAAAGACGAATAAGACCGGCAGACTACTTCTTTGCATGGCGGTATTTGCCACATGGCTGTTCAGTGCATGTGACGATACAATGGGCGGAACCAATACATTAGGTTTTCCTATGGATACTTTATCCTTTGTTGCTAATCCCAATGATACCATCCGGATACCTGTAAAGGTCAGCTCAACGTGGACGCTCTCGTCCAATAAGGATTGGTGTAGAACGGAAGAAGGCGAAATGGATGCTTCTGGCCTGAGTGGATCGCATGTGGTGCCTTTCATCATCACAGACAAGGCGCATGGATTTCTTTCCGAAGATAGGGCCGAGATTATGCTTACGATGAATGGTGAAAGCCGAGTAAGAGCCTACATCACCCGTCTTGCTAAAAACTATTTTATGGAAGTTAGTGGTGACAGCGGTGTGTATGCTGCCGGCACGTCTGTGAAGTTGGGAACATCGGGAAGTGTGCAACTGAATGTGAAGACCAACTTCAATCTTAATCTGTTGCGTATAAGCTACCCCGAATGGCTAAAAGCGACACATGATGGGGGAACGATAAGATTGTCTGTGGTAGGGTCTTCTGTGAAGTATATGATTGATGAACCGGAAGATTCGCTTATTCTATTTAATAATGACACGACTTTCCGGCGTAGTTTTCATGTGCAATATGCGGGAATGGATGCTATGGAACTCCGTGTGGATCAACCCATTGAAGAGACGCTCATCGTGTCGCAGAATACCAAGCGTTGCCATACTGAAAGCAAGAAATATGTTGCTCCGATGAATTTCACAATAAGTGCTCTCAACGATGGGTACCGACTTGTATCTGTAGCTTATGACGACGAAAAGGGGTGTTCAGTGTTGCCGCCCAAGGAACGTTGGTTCGAAGTGGAGGACAACCGTCTCGGTAATGTCTCCCTCTCATTCGAAGAGATGAATACCGGTGATGAGCGTATGGCCTATTTGCTGGCACTGCCTCAGGCATTGACCGATAGTTTGGAACGTTGCGAAGAGGGTTATGACGTTGCTTTGGCCAATTTCCTTCTGGATACCGCCAAGACCGACTTAAAGGAGGATGTCCTGAAATACCGTCTTGTAAAAATGGCACAGGATGGTGTCATGAACATTACCATCTCGCCTGAGACACGCTGGAACTTGAGAGTGGCTACCGATGGTAAGACCTATAGCGATGCCATCAAAGGAGATACCCTTGATGCTGCAACCGATCCTGTAGAGGCCATGATAACCACCTATCGTGGATACAAACTGATGTGTGCTGCTTATGACAACAAGGTGGGCTGCACTATCATGGAGGTGGAAGACAGTTGGCTCAATGTCGTTGATGATACGAAAGGCAAAGTCAAAGTGCGCTTCAAGGCTAACGAGGAAAACGAACGTATACTCTATCTGTTTGCATTGCCCTTGCCTCTCGTGGAAGAGTTGGAAATGGAGTCGGCTGCATTCCATGACAATCTGTCGAGAAGATTGTTTGAGGAGGTGGATGGCTTGCGTGAGATAAAGGCTGAAACCGAGCAATTTGTTATTGCGAAGTTCACGCAGGAGGCAAATGAGGAAAATGCAATCAAAGTGCTTAAGAAGGGCATTGAGGTTGTTGATGTGGTCAAAGAAACCGACCAAGAATGGTTGGCGATGGCTGAAGAGAAGGGGGTGTCAGCAGGCAAGGTTTTTCGTTGCAGCATGAAACTTGGCTATATGTACCAGATAAAACCGCTGATTCCTTTGAGCATATGGAATACCGCTTTCTCTGAAAACAAGGATAGACTGGACATCTATGGAAAGAGTGGAAAGAAATTCGAGTCGGGCATAGACTACAAAGAGGAGCATTTCATGATGGAGGAGTTGGAAGGCGACTATATGCTTGTGCAACTGACCGAGATGAGAGTTCACATCAAAGAGGATTTTATCATATACTTCATCAATAACGACACGGAACATCTGAAAGCTCTGGTGGTGATTCTTGAATAAAAAGGTAACAGATTATGAACCGTTATATGAAATTTTCATTATTCAGCAAGAGTGTAACAGCCCTTCTGCTTGCCTTGTGTGCATTGGTGAACTTGAACAGCTGTACTGAAAAAGACGATGAATTGGTCGCAGAGTATGGTTATGTACAGTTCAAGCTCTACAAGAACGATACTGCCCCCAAGGCTCGTAGTGAAGCTGAAACCACTCAGAAGGATTCTTTGGATTATCTCTCCGATGTCCGTAAGATTAAAGTACGCATGCTGCGCAATGGCGCTGCCATAGAGCAGACCCTTGTGCTCCATTCCTATAGCGATGAGAATGCGTCATATGGAATGCGTAGTGATAAATTAAGACTTCTGGCAGGGGAGTACAATCTTATAGGATATACTTTGTATAATAAATTGGACGAGGATGTTCGCTCATCCGACTATGACAATCCGTTGAAAATAACCATTATCCCCGATGGATTGGTCTATTGTAATATCTCTACAGAGGTGACACCACGTGGTAGGGTCGCGTTCCATCTGGTCAAATCTGCGAACTTGATGAAGCCGGTGACTCGTTCGGGTGAAGACCTTGATGATGCCGATGACAAACTGTTTGGTAATATCAAAAAGGTAAGCTTCACATTGTATAATGAGATGTTGAGCGAGGAGGTGAAGATCGAGAATGTGCCCGTAACCCTCGAAGAGGGGTTCCACGACTACGGGATCGATACCCTTTATGCTGTGGATACTGATGGGAAGAAGTTCAATGCACAGACCACTTCGTTTGCTGTAGATACCGTAGTATGGCTCAAGGCCGGTAAGTATAGGGTGACCAGCTATACCACCTTCTCGGACAAGAAGGCAAAGAAGCTGCTCCATCATATCGGTGATGTAGAGGATGCCATCCCATTTGAGGTGAGCGACAACGGGTTCAATGACTCGGTGGATATTATCATTCAATTGGATGATAAAGCGCCTGAATATATCAAGGACTATTATGCTTTGCGTGAGATATGGCTTGCCCTCCATGGCCCCCAATGGAGCTATTATGGCGAAGCCGAAGCTCCCGGCTGCAACTGGGACTTCAACAAGGACCTCGACCTATGGGGGCAACAGCCTGGCGTAACACTTAATGCCGAAGGTCGTGTAGAGGGACTCTCGTTGACCGGTATGGGAGCGTATGGTTTCGTGCCCGATGACATCGGTCAGCTTACCAAACTCGCAGTGTTCGCTTTGGGTACACACGATGAGCTGTTGGGTGGACACGATTTTGAGCATGTCGATGTGGGTACAACCGAGGAGCAGAAGCAAGCCTTCCGCATGGACTATCACGACAAACTCCTTGCCCGCGATGTGCGTGAGGAACTCTCCGATATACTGCGCGAGGGAGTCAATCGCGACGGTGTGCAGCCTGCTATTCGCCCCAATAGCCGCATCACCATGAAGGATGTGCAGTTTGGCAAGCAGACCAACGGTATCAAAGGTATTTCAAAAGCTATGATGCGTCTTACCGAGTTGCAGCAGTTCTATATCGCCAACTCGCCCATCACGGCCGACAGCTTCTTTGTCGATGTAAAAGATACCGAGCGATTTGACGATTATGCCGAGTGGAGTTGGAGCAATATGGAGTCTCTTACCGATGTGGAGATATATAACTGCCCAAAGTTGACCTCCCTCCCGATGGAGATGTTCGGTGAAGAGGGCTTGCCCGAACTACAGTCGCTTAATATCGCCTGTAACAGCGGAATCAGCGCCGATTCGCTGAGAAACAATTGGATTGGCATCATTGACGGTAACAGCGGAAACCGTTTGCAGATTCTCTATATGGGCTACAACAATTTGGAAGAGTTTCCTCCTTATGAGAAACTGAAGAAGATGGAGAAGTTGGCTATGCTCGACTGTACCAACAACCAGATTCATACCCTCCATCCCTTCGGCAAGAATGTCAATCTTACGAAAGTGTATCTCGATTACAACAAGATAACCCACATTCCCAGTAAGAGAGAGAGCGATGGGTATGACTACTTCTTCGGTTATTACGATGTGGAACTCTTCTCTTGCACCCACAATCAGATAGACTCGGTACCCGATATCTTCAATGCCAAGTCTGTCAATGTGATGGCATCGGTAGACTTTTCTTATAACCAGATTGTGGGTTTCGAACATGGCGACAGCCATCGTGGCATCAATGCCTCCACAGTATCGCTCTCGTACAATCAGTTAGATACCATGCCTGCCGTGCTCTTCAAGACTGGTTCACCGATGATTACCCTTGTCCTCTCGGGTAACGGCATGAAGAGCATCCCCAAAGGCTCAATGGTAGGACCATATGCTTACTATCTGCAGACACTCGATCTCAGCTACAACAAACTTACCGACCTACCCTCGGATTTTTATTCCAACAACATACCCTACCTTTATGGTATTGACCTCAGCTACAACAGTTTCACGGACTTCCCCTACGAACCGCTTGATGGAGCCTATATCTCAACTTTCGGTATACGTCACCAACGCGACGAGCAGGGCAACCGCACATTGAAGGAGTGGCCCACGGGTATCTACCGATGTCCCAGCCTCGGTGCCTTCTACATAGGTTCCAACGACCTCCGTAAGATTGAGGATACCATATCGCCCTATATCCGTTACTTCGAGATTAAGGACAATCCCAATATCTCTATTGACTTGTCCGATATATGCGACTATATTAGACTCGGATATAATCTGCTCATCTACGACAAGACGCAAGATATCCGCGGGTGTGACTATTTGTTTGACTGATAATTACGATAGCTATGTATATACTTATGAGAAGGTTTAGCCATCTATTCATATCGTTTATTGCAGTTGCATTCCTTTTTGCATCGTGTCACGAAGAAGAGGAAGGCATCATTGGGCTTTCTGTTGAGAAGGCCGGTAAAAGTATCTCTTTTCTCGCTGAAGGAGGTAAAGAATATGTGCAGGTAACTTCTTCTTCCGAATGGATTGTTTCTGCGAACGAACCGTGGGTCAGTGTGTCGCCGGTCAATGGTAGAGGAAATACCAGATGTTGCGTTTCTGCCGATTCGACTTTGATCAATGGAGTGCGTGAAGCCAAGTTAACTTTCAAGACAATGGAGGGTGACAGGCAGATTGTTACCATTATACAAGGCGGATTTAGCAAGCAGATTACGGTTGAAGACTCTGTTAAGACTATCCCCGCATCATCCAACAGCATCACTGACCGCAACTTCAAGGCTACGGTGAAAGCCAATGTCAATTTCCGCCTTCACATTGTCGATAGCCTTGGCGAACCTGTCACCTGGCTCGTGCCCAAGCAGACTGAGATACGTCCCGACCTTGACCGTGGATCACGCTTGCGCTCTACAGAAATACAGTTCGACTGGAAAATCAATTCCGACACTCTTGACCGTGTGGCCTATGTCAAGTTCCTGCCGCTTGATGTCGCTGATGTACTGCAGCATGTCGATGTGCTCACCATCACCCAGGAGGCGGCCCCCGTTATCACTGATGACCGTACTGGTGACTCTTTGGTGGTTGTGTCCATTATGAACCGCTTGCAAGTGATGAGCCCGTGGGATGTGACCGAGAATATGCAGCACTGGAACAATGTTACCCTGTGGGAGGCAACCGACAAGAATCTTCCCGATCCCAAAGCAATAGGGCGTGTGCGCTCGGCCAAGTTCATGATGTGCAATACCAAGGAGAGCATACCACAAGAAGTGCGTTATCTCAAATATATAGAGACACTCAACATCTACAGCAATGTGAACACCATGTTCCTCAGCATAGAACTCGGAAGCGACATCTGTGAGTTGAAGTACTTGAAGCATCTTCAGATTGGTGCTTTCGGTCTCGTATCATTGCCCGATGACTTTTGGAAGCTGGGAGAGACGCTTGAGACGCTTGACCTCAACTCGAACAACTTCTCCGAGATTCCCTCTGTGATTATCGACAATAAAGACAAGTTCAAGTGTCTCAAGTCGCTCAATATTCTGGCTTGTCGCCGTTGGTCGGTATACGACCTTCGTAAGAGGGAAGAGCACGATGACGGTATCGGTCTGCACTTTAATACGGCTGAAAACGATGGACTGAAACAGTTGCTTTTGTGGGATACCCTTGAGGAATTACGCCTTTCAAACAACTATATAGAGGGACAGCTTCCAACGTTCACGACAATCACCGAGGAGGGAGATACCATACCGGAATTGGGCGTTCCCGTTTGGACAGAAGCAGATGTGGTAGGTAATGACACAATCCGGGGACTTGTCGGTTGGCCCAAGATATTGCCTAAGATGGATCTTCTGTCCCTTAACCTCAATTTCTTTACAGGCAATGCTCCGCGTTGGTTACTCTATCATCCCCGTCTGCTTGATTGGTTCCCTGAGTCGCTTATCTTCATGCAGAAGGAGAATGGTCTCGATTCTGAAGGAAAGGTTGTGAAGTTCGACAACGAGCCTACTAATTACGAATACTATTATGAGTTCTTCCCCGGCTATCGTGATAAGTATGAAATAAAGGAAGAACGTGAGGAATAAGATATGGATATGAAAAGACGCTTAATATATGCCCTATCCATTGGGCTGTTTGTTACCGCTTGTAACGACATCGAACTGCCGGTACAGCAGGGTGTAGAGACAGAACTTACAGATATCTTCGTTCCTGAAGATGCCACAGAAGGTGAGTTGCTCGTCAAGTTTGTACCTGAGATGACCGACATCCTTGACCGTATGGCCGAGGAGGCTGCATCGGCTCCTGCGATGACTCGTAGTGGTATTCCCTCTACCGATGAGGTGCTGCGCATCCTTGGTGGCTATGAACTGGAGCGCGTATTTCCCGTAGACCCGCGTCATGAGGAGCGTGCCCGTGCCAACGGTATGCACCTTTGGTATATCGTACGCTTCGATGAGAATACCGATCTTAAGATGGCTATCAGTAGTCTCAGACAGCTGGGCGAAATTTCCAAGATACAGTGCAATACTACGCTGAAGCGTATAGACAATCCTTCACGCAAGCCTGTGGCTATCGGCAGCAATCGTCTTAAGGGCGCTCCACGCGTGACCGAGTTGGCTGACATCAAATCATACGAACACTTGGGATTCCAATGGGGATACATCAACGAAGGCAATTATACGGCCCCCTATGACTTCTCGCAGGAGTGGGCTCCCATTGAAGCAGGTGCTGATGTGAACTGCCGTGAGGCGTGGGACATCTATCCTGAGGCCGGAGACCCCTCTATCATCGTGGCCGTGCTTGATGAGGGTGTGATGTGGAGTCATCCCGACCTCGAAGATAATATGTGGGTCAATGAGGATGAAACTTATGGTTCCAAAGAGGATGCCGACGGTAACGGCTATGCCGGTGACAAGTACGGATATAACTTCGTGAAAGATACCCCAATCCTCTGTTGGTCTGAGACCTATGATACAGGGCATGGCACGCACGTGGCCGGTACTATTGCTGCCGTCAATGGCAATGATAAAGGTGTGTGCGGAGTTGCCGGTGGCAATAAGAAGGAGTATCCCAACAGCGGTGTGCGCATCATGTCGTGCCAGGTTATTGATGGCATGTACTCGGTGTCGCTTGCCCAAGAGGCTCGTGCCATCAAGTATGCTGCCGACAATGGCGCGGTCATCATCCAGTGCAGCTGGGGCTACAATAGTGCCTTGGCCAATATGATGCAGGGGTTCACTCCTGGCCCCGCTTCAGAAGAGGAGTGGGGAGGTCTCTATCCGTTGGAGAAGGAGGCTATTGACTACTTCATTCACAATGCGGGTTCGCCCAATGGCGTGATTGAGGGCGGTATTGCCATCTTTGCTGCCGGTAACGAGTATTCGGCCATGCCGGCATTCCCTTCGGCCTACTCTAAGTGTGTGAGTGTGGCTGCTATTGCGGCAGACTATACTCCGGCAGGATATACCGACTATGGTGTGGAGGTGGACTTCTCGGCTCCCGGTGGCGATACCGAGTACTATGGCGTTTTGGGAGAAAACAACGAAGGACTTGACTGGGAGAAACCCAATGGCGGCATTCTCTCTACCCTTGTCATCAATGGCAATGCTGGCTATGGCTACTATGAGGGAACTTCGATGAGCTGTCCTCACGTGTCGGGTGTGGCTGCACTGGGCTTGTCGTATGCGGCCAAGTTGCGTCGTCACTTCAAGGCCGAGGAGTTTGTCGAACTGATGAAGTCTACGGCCCGTGACCTCGACCATCGATACACGAACAAGACGAAGATATATCACTACAACCATTCTTCGGCAGGCTATTCTACCGTGCAGATGAACCTCAATGACTATCGTGGCAAGATGGGTAAACTCATCGATGCCGGAGCATTGCTGCGTGCCATTTATGACCCGGAGAATCCTGACAGAGAGCCGGCCGGTAGCGATATGCGTATACCGAACATTACGGTGGCACCTGGCGAGACGCAGACGATCGACCTTGCCAAGTTCTTTGTAAATGGTGAGAACTTGACCTATGTCGTAGGACTTGCCCATACAGCTGCCGAGGTGGCTGATGCTAAGATTGTGGATGATACCCAATTGGTCGTTACTGGCATCGCGAACGGTGTAACAACTGCTACAATAACCGTTAATGGAGGAGCGAAGCATGTCGTTGCAATCACCGTACGCAAGGCTGGTGGCAATGGTTGGATGTAGTTTATAAACATGACTGATAGGTGAATCGTAGAGCCTACATATTGGCTTGTGTGCTATGGGCCTCGGCTGTTGCCGGTGCGCAAGTGCCGGTGCGCAATCTGTCCCGTGCACAGATAGACTCTCTCGTGCATCCTACGCTGCATGCCGAGGGCGACAAGGTGCTGCGTGCCGATAAGTTGTCGTGTGACTTGGGCAAGATGAAGGAGACCGACAAGCCTGTGAGTCGCACCTTCCGCCTGCGCAACGTGAGTAATGCGGTACAGCGCATCAGTCGCGTGCACACCACGTGTGGATGTACTGTGGCGGCATTTGATACCACGGCCATTGCTCCGAATGGGGAGACAGCGATAACGCTCACCTACAATCCGAAGAACCGCCCCGGCACCATCGATGTGGATGCTTTTGTCTACGTCGAGGGCGACGACCGCCAGCCTATGGCACGTCTCTCGCTCTATGGCGAGGTGATGGACAGCGACGAGTGGCGTCACTTGCCTCATGCGATGGGTACATTGCGTGTGAAACGCAAGGAGGTGTGCTTTGCCGAGCTGCCTGCTCATGGCAAAACCTCGATGCGCGTGCTTTGCGCCAATAGCGGTAGCAAGCCCTTGCACCTTACCTCGCGTCTGTTGCCGCCTTATGCTGCATTCCACACCGAGCCTGATGTGATTGCTCCGGGCGAGGAGGCCGACTTGGTCATTACCATTGATGTGGATAAATTGCCGAAGCAAGACGGCACTGTCCGCGGCTCGCTTCTCATCGAAGGGATAGGGGGTAAACCCTCGGAGCGAATGTTGCAACTGATAATTGAAAAATAAACGAAACAAGATAACGACGAAAGATATGAAGAAGATAGCCAACCTGCTGATGATACTCTCTGTAGCTCTGTTTGCTGCATGTGACGACCCTGTTGATACCACAGTGCCTCCCTTGAAGGTCACTCCCTATAACCTTGACGGCACATGGCAGCTTGCCGAGTGGAACGGATCCCCTCTTGCCGACAGTACCTATGTATATCTCGTGCTCGATCGCAAACAGACGTTCGAGATGTACCAGAACACGGGTTCTATGTACCCCATGCTGTATACCGGTACTTATGGGTTGGAAGAGGACTGGCGCGTGGGCGACATCATCAGCGGTGTATACGACTACGAGCAGGGCGAGTGGAATCATAAGTATGTCATCACCGACCTCCACAAAGAGTCGATGACGTGGACTGCCAAGGATGATGCCACAGACGTGCAGAAGTTTGTGCGCGTGAACGAGGTGCCCAGCGAGATTGTCGAGGCGGTGCGTAGGCAAGACTGACCTTGAAATCGGGTATACCCTCGAAGAAAAAAGGGTGAACCCACGAGCTAAATCGGGTCTACCCTCCATTCGTGGAGGGTAGACCCGATTTTCATATCGCCACGTCCCTTGTAGCATTTCCTTAAAACAACGTGAAACTTGATAAATATCTCGTGATTTATTTGAGTTATTCCAAATAAAATATTTATCTTTGCTTGCTACTTTGTGTGTAGTATGCATTCTTATGGAAGATAAGGTCAAGGAAACCGTTCGCGGCACCTTCGAGCAGTATCTGCAGAACAAGGGCCTTCGCAAGACGCAAGAGCGTTTTGCCATCCTCGATACTATATACTCCATAGAGGGGCATTTCACTATGGAGGAGCTGCTCGACATCATGAATGCCAGCAAGTTCCATGTGAGCCGTGCCACGCTCTACAATACCATGGAGCTGCTCACCGACGCCCATTTGGTAATCCGCCACAAGTTTGACAACAGTTCGCAGTATGAGAAGTCGTTCAATATGACTACTCACTTTCATCGTATCTGTACGTCATGTGGCAGTGTCACCGAGGTGCGCGACGAGAAGTTGCGTCAGGTGATTGAGAATGCCCACAGCAAGGGCTTCTCCATTGCCCATACCTCACTCTACATGTATGGCACCTGCTCCAAGTGCATGGCTGCCAAGCGCCGTAGGGAAGCCAAAGAACGCAAGTTGCGAGAGCAATTGAAAGAACAAAGAAACGATAAATAACATAATCATGAAAGTAGATGTACTGTTAGGCCTCCAGTGGGGCGATGAAGGTAAAGGTAAAGTAGTTGACGTACTCACTCCGCGCTACGATGTGGTAGCCCGTTTCCAGGGCGGCCCCAATGCAGGTCACACACTCGAGTTCGAGGGACAGAAGTATGTGCTTCGCTCCATCCCTTCAGGTATCTTCCAGGGCGACAAGGTGAATATCATTGGTAACGGTGTCGTGCTCGACCCTGCACTCTTCAAGGCCGAGGCCGAGGCACTCGAGGCTTCGGGTCATCCCTTGAAGGAGCGTCTCCATATCTCCAAGAAGGCACACCTCATCATGCCTACGCATCGCGTGCTCGATGCGGCTTACGAGGCCGCCAAGGGCGATGCCAAGGTGGGTACCACAGGTAAGGGTATCGGCCCCACCTACACCGACAAGATAAGCCGCAACGGCTTGCGCGTGGGCGACATCCTCGAAAACTTTGACGAGCTCTACGCCAAGGCCAAGGCCCGCCACGAGGAGATCCTCAAGAGCATGAACTACGAGTACGACATCACCGAGATAGAGAAGGAGTGGTTGGCCGGTATCGACTACCTCCGCCAGTTCCCCTTGGTAGACAGCGAGCACGAGATCAACAAGCTCCTCAAAGCCGAGAAGAGCGTCCTCTGCGAAGGCGCACAGGGCACCATGCTCGACATCGACTTCGGCTCATACCCCTTCGTGACCTCTTCGAATACCATTTGTGCCGGCGCTTGCTCGGGTCTCGGTGTAGCCCCCAACAAGGTAGGCAACGTATACGGTATCATGAAGGCCTACTGCACCCGTGTGGGCAGCGGTCCCTTCCCCACCGAGCTCTTTGACGAGACGGGCGACAAGCTCTGCACCCTCGGTCATGAGTTCGGCTCGGTTACCGGCCGTAAGCGTCGTTGCGGATGGATCGACCTTGTAGCGTTGAAATACTCTATCATGGTCAACGGCGTTACCCACCTCATCATGATGAAGAGCGACGTGCTCGACACCTTCGAGACCATCAAGGCCTGTGTGGCCTACCGCGTCAATGGCGTGGAGACCGAAGAGTTCCCCTATTCCATCGAAGGCGAGGTAGAGCCCGTATATGCAGAACTTCCCGGCTGGCAGTGCGACATGACGAAGATGACCTCTGAGGACGAGTTCCCCGAGGAGTTCAACAACTACCTGTCGTTCCTCGAGGAAGAGTTGGAGGTGCCCATCAAGATTGTTTCGGTAGGCCCCGACCGCGATCAGACCATCGAGCGTTATAACGATTGATAGCGCGGTAGCTACCGCGCTGCACCTCGATAGTTAGTGAGGTCTGCCACGGTTGCTTGTGATGCATTCGCCGGAAGCAAGTGATGCGAGTGCCGGAACAATAGGACGCGGATATTGTATATATAGTATATAGAGAGAATATGAGTTTGATTTGGATTATATTTATAGGAATCTCCCTGGTCAGCTATGTCGTGCAGGCCAACCTGAACCGCAAGTTCGAGAAGTATTCCAAGGAGCCGCTCGGTAACGGCATGATCGGCCGTGACGTGGCCGAGAAGATGCTCCATGCCAATGGCATCTATGACGTCAAGGTAACGTGCGTTGAGGGGCGCCTCACCGACCATTATAACCCTGCCGACCATACCGTCAACCTCAGTCGTGCGGTATACGAGTCGAGTAGTGTGGCCGCTGCTGCCGTGGCAGCCCACGAGTGTGGTCATGCCGTGCAGCATGCCACTGCATACGGTCCCTTGAAGATGCGCTCGGCCCTCGTCCCCGTGGTGTCATTTGCCTCCAAGTGGGTGTCGTGGATATTGCTGGCAGGCATCATCTTCATAGAGAGCTTCCCCGGCTTGTTGCTGTTGGGTATCGCTCTGTTTGCCATGACCACCCTGTTCAGCTTCATCACACTGCCCGTAGAGATTAACGCCAGTAAGCGAGCCCTTGCATGGCTCGACCGTGCCGGCATCACCACACACTACACCCATCGCGATGCAGAGAGCGCCCTGCGCTCGGCAGCCTATACCTACGTGGTGGCTGCCCTCAGCTCACTTGCCACTTTGGTATATTATGTAATGATTTACATGGGTCGAAGAGATTAGAATGATAATTGTAACCAAACTATTCCCGGGAATAGTTTGGTTATTTTGTTGAAATAACCAAACACACGACTATACAATAACTTAAATACAAACAACTTATTATTAACAACTAAAAACACAAAACCATGAAGAAAATTACTTTATTGGCGATGAGCCTTATGATGGCTTTAGTGGTGAAGGCACAGGATGCGGGTATAGACATTACCAGCACGTTTACCAACACCGACTTCGAGGGTGGCAATGGCACCACTGGTTGGACTTCTACTGGAGTTAAACCTGGTACTATTGGTACTGCTGCAGCTAACAATTACCAAGGAACCACTTTTATGGAGACTTGGACAGCCAGTTCAGGTAACTTGGGCAACTTTGACTGGTCGCAGACACAGGAAGTCCCCAACGGTTACTATGTAGTGAAGGCTTTGGCACATGCCATCAAGCAGAATCAAGCAACAACTCCTGAATCAAAGGGCGTATACTTCTATGCAGAAGATGCGCAAGTGGAGATTAAGTCTACAGTAGCAGAGGAGTATTCTCTGTTAGTCAAGGTTACTGATGGTACGTTGACTATCGGTTATCGTGCTGTAAGCTGTAATGTAAACTGGACTGCATGTGACTACTTCCGCATTATTCAGTGCAATGGCGACACCGAGGAGGCTGCTAAGGTTTCTTGGGCAAAGTGCGAGATGTTGATGATGCAGGAGGATTTGGAACTTCTCATCGAAAACCCCATGGATGCAGCTTTGAGAGAGGCTATCAACGAGTCATTCGCTGCAATTGAGACAACGGACGATGCTTGGGCTTTGTGGGAAACCTTGAAGCAACAAGCTGCCGATGCCGAGGAATGTGTATCTACCTACGAGAAGCTGATAGCAAAGATAGATGAAATCTACGACTATGCCGACGACCACGAGGGCAAGGGAGATGTAGATATGTTGTATGATGCTGCCGGTGCTGCTCAAGAAAAATACGACGATGAAGCATTGACTTTGGCTGAGGCCAAGGCTGAGATTGAAGCACTCAATAAAGCAAAGTACGAGTACAACCTCAGCATTGCTGATGGTACAGTCGGATTTGACGTTACCGAAGATTATGTTGTCAATCCTTCAGTACGCAAGAATACAGAGGGTTGGGAAGGTTCAAAGCCTGGTCTGGAGCACGAGGTACAAGAGTTCTATAACTGTGACTTTGATTTCCATCAGACCATTACGGGCCTTCGCAACGGTAAATATGTGGTGAAGGTACAGGGTTACTATCGTGCTGCAGGCAATGACTCGGGTAATGCTTACAAGAATGGTACGGAGAAGATTACTGCTGTGCTCTATGCCAATGATGATAAGGCGCCTTTGACATCGCTCTATAAGTATACTGCAAGTGAGATGGGTATTACTGTTGATGTGTTGAACGATTATGCCAACATGAGACAATCTGCCAATTTGGCGTTCAACACCATAAACCCCTTGACAGGTGAATACTATTACACAGAGAATGAGGTGTCAGTAATCGTGATGGACGGTACCTTGACCTTCGGCCTCCGCAATGAGGGTCATGCCGGTTCTTCTTGGTGCGCTTTCCGTGAGTTCAAGTTGGAGTACTACGGTAACTTCCCCGGTATCAACCTCTATGCTAAGATACAGAAGATTGAGGAGACAATGACTGAGCGCTACGACGAAATTCCCTCTGCTGAGCGAAATGCGATGAATAGCTACTTGACTTCAATCAGAAAGTATACTAATCCTGGTTACCCCGAGGAGGAAGTTAATGCTGTTATCCTCGAACTTGACTCTCGTTGGGCAAGAGTAGAGGAGGCTATGGAGTTGTATGCAGAATTGCAAGCATTGCTCGATTATGCCGAGAATGATTTGCTTGATTTGGACTATCCTGGTGTAGATGATTTGTATGAACTTATCTTTGAAGCATATGACTGCCTTGATGAGGATTTAGAGCAAAATACCAACGAGGAGATGTTGGAAATGAAGGGCAAGATGGAAGAGGGTATTGCCGATTATATCCGCTCACAAGAGGCTTCTGAAGATACTCCTGCAGACTATTGTTATTTCGTGACCAATCCTAACTTTGAGGAGAAGGGTGAGTGGACATGGTCTGTAGTTGGTGGTGGTACCGACCAGTGGAATGGCGGATGCCGTCCTACGGAAGATGGTGGTGCCAACCGTCAGGGTGTTAACCTCTGGGGTTGGGGAATCACATCAGTGGACGTACATCAGACATTGACCAATCTGCCCAACGGCCTCTATAAGGTAAGTGCCGAGATGATTACTCAGGCTGGCTATGCTACCGACCAGCATGTTTATGCTACGGGTGCCGCTACTGTAACATCGGAGAACTTGCAATACGAAGGTTGGGACACCTACGAGTGGACTACCTTGACCACTACTGACTATGCTGTAGTTATCGACGGTACACTCACCATCGGTGCAGCATCTTCAAAGGGTGGCACTAACTCTGAGGCTTGGTTCCAGGCTACCAACTTCCAACTCTACTACTATGGCGAGGCTTCTGTTGAGCGCTTGCAGGCAGCATGGGAGGCTCTTGAGGCTCAGGCTGTTGAGGCTGTAGATGTGTTGATCCCCAACGAGGAGAAGGAAGTGGCTGCTGCTTTGAACGTGGCAACTCCGTTGGCTGCTGAAGGTAATTATGTTGATGCTTGTAACACGCTGAGACCTGTTATCGCAGTTTGGGACAGCACAATCATTGCCTCTAAGAACTTCTATGACGGTTACTATGCTAAACTCGATACAATCCGCTTGTACGATGCATACGATGGTTGCGAGATGGTGTACAGCTTTGCTGATGCTGTAGTCGCTTTGGCTGATGCTATCCTCGAGTCTGATACCACAACTTGCAAAGTATTCCCCACTCTCGATGATAAGTTGCATGCTTATGCCAACTATGCAGCTGCGTTGAGAGATGCCGAGAACGAGATGAAGAACACCGAGGCCGGCTACGAGCAGAAGAATATCGACTTCCTGAAGAATGAGGTCGTTGATCCTCAAGTGCAAGCACTTACTTCTAAACTGTACAGCGCTGCGGATTGTGATGCTACGACAGAGGAACTGAAGAAAGCTGTTGCTATGTTGCAAAATTCTATCATCGAATATGATGAAATAGAAGAAGGTGATGTGACATACCTCATTGCCAATGCCGATGTTGAGGCTGACTTGGAGGGCAACTGGATCGTTGTACAGGGTGGAGCTCAGAACTGCGGAAGAAATGCAAGTGAGCACTATAGCGGTGTTGCCGATAACGACTATATCGATGCATGGCATCCCACTGCAGGTACTAACACTGCAACCTTCTATCAAGAATTTGCCGGTATCCCTGATGGTACTTACCGTCTCGTTGTAGCCGCTCGTACTGATGGTAACAACGTATGGCTCTATGCTGCTACTACTCCCGACGTGAAGGACGAGTCTACTCAGTTCGTTGAGGTGAAGAACTATGCCGCATGGCGTGGTGATATCTGGGCTGAGGATAGCTTGGCTTGGGAGGCTGCTGGCCGTCCTGAAGAAGCAATGACAGAGAACTATCCTTACTTCATGGCACGCTACAACTCAGAACTTGGCTATGGTGAAGGTTACGGATGGTCATGGCATGAAATCGAAGTAGAGGTTACCAACCGCTACCTTGCAATCGGTATCTCTGCTAATGCTGCTCACACGGGTAAGAACCAGTTTACAGGTACATGGTTCGGTGCTGACGACTGGTCACTTGAGCTCGTGAAGAAGAACGAGGTACAGGGCGAGTACAATCCCTTCTTGGGTGTTGAGAACATCGAGACTGCTGCTCCTGCTGTAAATGTCATCTTCGACCTCTTCGGACGTCGCATCGAAGCAATCACCGCTCCCGGTCTCTACATCGTAAACGGTAAGAAGGTACTTGTTAAGTAAATCTCTCTTGTCATCCTGAGCGTAGCGAAGGATCCCGCGCAATATATAGCGAGATTTTCACTCCGTTAAAAATGACAGTGTATAAATAAAGGGTCGCGTCCGCTTGTCGGGCGCGACTCTTTGTTTTAGTGGTCTTATGCATTTAATTGTCAATTGTCAATTGTCAATTATCAATTATTTTTTCTAATTTTGCAGTTCAATGCAAAAATAGAAAAACTGTATGGCAACAAAACCTGGTATACCAAAGGGAACGCGCGATTTCTCTCCTGCCGAAATGGCGAAGCGTAACTACATATTCGATACTATCCGCGAGGTGTTCTACACCTTCGGCTTCCAACCCATTGAGACCCCCGCCATGGAGAATTTCTCCACGCTGATGGGCAAGTATGGCGAGGAGGGCGACAAGCTGCTGTTCAAGATACTGAACTCGGGCGACTGCCTCAACAAGATTGACGACGATGAACTGCTTGAGCGCAATGCGCTGAAGTTTGCAGCCAAGGTGTGCGAGAAGGGTCTCCGCTACGACCTTACCGTGCCCTTTGCCCGCTACGTGGTGGCTCACCGCGACGAGTTGTCATTCCCCTTCAAGCGTTTCCAGATACAGCCCGTGTGGCGTGCCGACCGTCCCCAGAAGGGCCGCTACCGCGAGTTCTACCAGTGCGATGCCGACGTGGTGGGTAGCGACTCGCTGCTCAACGAGGTGGACCTCGTGCAGATGATCGATGCCGTGTACCAGAAGTTTGGCATCCGCGTGAGCATCAAGATGAACAACCGCAAGATCCTCACCGGCATAGCAGAGATTATCGGTCAGGCCGACAAGATTGTGGATATCACCGTAGCTATCGACAAGCTCGACAAGATAGGACTCGACAACGTCAATGCCGAGCTGGCCGAGAAGGGCATCCCTGCCGAGGCCATCGAGACCCTGCAGCCCATCATCCAGCTCAGTGGCGACAACCGCTCCAAGCTGGACACCCTGCGCAA
>JAFWXS010000104.1 GCA_017517925.1 Bacteroidaceae bacterium
ACAATGGGGAACTTGGGGACAGGATGGTGTGAAGCGTTCCAAACGAGTCAATGGAAAACTCCTGCAGGGAAACATTGTACAGGAAATGCCACAGCATTAAGAATGTCAGACTTGAAATATTGCGTAACCGTAACCGGGTTACGCCCCTGCATAGCCTATCCGTTCTTCGACCTTGTAGAGAGATTTATATCTATAAATAATAATCATTAATTATATGAATACGTACATATATGCGCTCGCGCATGCATAAGGAATATCGATGTCGGTTACAGGTTACGGTTACGCGTAACTGTAACCCGTAACCGGTGATGAAGTTAGGGAATCCCCCTTTCAGGTATGAGGAAAACCGGAGAATGAGGTGGTTTTAGCGGTATCTTTGTAGTGTCAGTCGGGACGAAGCTTGCTTGGGGCAAATGCGAGGCTTAAGTTAAGGCAGGCGCCGGTCTTAAGTTACGATAAGCCGAAGCGTAAGGTTACGATAAAAAATGGCTCAAGAGAAGCGGACTTCCGGAGGATGTGATTTACTAACTAAAATTTGTATTGCTATGATCAATTATTCGATTGCTATGCGTGGCGTGAATGCCAATCTTTTTGAGATCAATCAGGCCAAGAGCCGTATCAAGGCTGCCCAGGCCAAGGGTGAAACTCCGAATGCCGACGATGTGGCACTGGTGAATACGGAGGTGCTGAATGCCTTTGCCGTGGCTCAGTATGCCGAGGTGATGACCATCGAGAAGTTTGCCCGTCACATTGCTACCCACGGTTGTGTGTACTCGCGTGCGGACATCAGTGCCATTCTTTACCTGGCGGTGGACTGCATGCGCGAGATGTTGCTGGAGGGTCGCAAAATCCGCTTGGGTGACTTGGGTGATTTCTCCGTAGCCCTCAGTTCAAAGGGTGCAGAGACTGCCAAGAAGTTTACCGACGACTACATCACGGCCGTGAATGTGGTGTGGGACTGCGGCAAGGAGTTCAAGAACTTGCGCAAGGATGCCGAGTTCAACCTGGTGGCAAGCCGTTCTGCTCAGGCAGCCATGCTGAAGGCCATCAAGAACGGAAGTACGGTGGTGGACTTGAACGGCACGGGTTCGGACGATGAGCCGACCGACCCTTCTAATCCGGACGACGGTTCGGACAATGGTTCGGACAATCCTTCGGGAGGTGGCACGGACTCCGGCTCCGGTGGCAGCACTCCGAAGCAGGTGACCGTCAGTGCTACGGTGAACGATGAGTCGATGGGTAGTGTAACGGGTACGGGTTCCTTTGCTCCAGGGGAAAGTGCAACGCTCATTGCAACTGCCAACGAGGGCTACCGCTTCGTGAAGTGGGAGGATGGTGTGACCGACAATCCGCGTAACGTGACGGTGGGTGAGAGTGATGCGACTTATTCGGCCATCTTCGAGACTGAGTGATGAAGAAAAGTCCTGCTTTGGCAGGACTTTTTGCGAATAGGGGGGGCTAGTACAGAATCCACCCGGCCAATCCGCATAGCACTATCATCAATATCGGGCTGACCTTGAATTTTCGGGTGCCGATGAAGGCCACCAAGAAGATGATGACACTTACGATGAACTGATACTTGTCCGTCTGATAACTCCCGAAGTTTTCGGGGGTCATCAGGACAAGGGCAGCAGCAGCCAGCAAACCTACTACGGCTGGACGAAGACCTTTGAAT
>JAFWXS010000105.1 GCA_017517925.1 Bacteroidaceae bacterium
GAGAGTATGCATACCACAAATCTGCCGGACGTACGGATAAGGGCCGCATCACCAGCGGGGCTCTCGACAATATGGATAACTTCAACTATTGGTTCTACTTCACCGAAGGCAATGCGGAAGGCACGTATGCGATCTATAACTATGCCACAGGATTGTCTATCACAGCCTCAGGCAATAAGCTCTATGCCAACAAGGAGACTGAAACAACAATCGATTATACCATCGCCCTCAATGAAGACAAGACCGGATTGGTGATCTCGGCTGCCGAGGGAGACTGGTACATGACATCATCCAAGGTTGCCGAGCTGAGCAACACCGCCAGCACCACATGGCTGATGCAACGCATACGTACCATCAGTCTCACCAATGAACCGCTCACAAGCCTCACCATCGATAAGACACAAGCCACGCTCACAGAAGGCGACTCTATCGCATTGTCTGTAGAGACAGCACCTGTATTTGCCACTAACCACACCGTCACATGGAGCAGCAGCGATGCCTCTGTAGCTACAGTAGACGAAAATGGTATGGTGAGAACCATTGCTGCGGGAAATGCTACCATCACAGCTACTGCCAACGATGGCAGTGGATTGACGGCAACCTGTAAGATAACAGTCGAGAAGGGCACAGGCATAACCGCTGCAACCACAGGCACGTCTGTACAAGCCCAAAACGGCGTAGTTGTCATCACCGGATTGGAGAAAGGTACTGTAGTGAATGTATACGACACCGCAGGAAAGCAGATTGCTAAAGCTATAGCTGCAAATGGTGCAACAACTATTGACACTCAGATGGCCGAGGGAAGCACAGTAATCGTGAAATTCGGAGAGCACCACATCAAAGTAGCACTCTGATAAAAACGATAAGCGACATTGCCAAGTGGGGGTATCGGCCGATACCCCCACTTGTGTCTGCTCGATTTGTCTTAATCGCAATCTTTTCGAGCAAAATATTTTCTACTTCAAGGAAAAACAACTAAATTTGCACGCAATAATTTCCATAATTGAATAGCTATATGTCATTTGTTGCAGACAAAATCATTATGGACGGCTTAACGTTTGATGACGTCCTTCTCGTACCGTCCTACTCCGAGGTTATCCCCGTCAATGTGTCTCTCACGACCAAGTTCTCACGTAACATCGAACTGAAAATACCTTTTGTGACTGCCGCCATGGATACAGTCACCGAGGCCAAGATGGCTATAGCTATCGCTCGCGAGGGTGGTATCGGCGTTATCCACAAGAACATGTCCATCGAAGAGCAGGCACGTCAGGTAGCTATCGTAAAGCGTGCCGAGAACGGCATGATTTACGACCCCGTGACCATCAAGCCTGAGGCTACTGTAAAGGATGCACTCGACCTCATGGCCGAATATCACATCGGCGGTATCCCCGTAGTGGACAGTGAAGGTAAGCTTGTAGGCATTGTGACCAACCGAGATCTCCGCTTCGAGCGCGACCACAACTGCAAAGTGGAGGATGTAATGACCAAGGCTCCCCTTATCACCACACACCAGCAAATCGATATGGATGCCGCTTCGGCCATACTCCAGGAACATAAGATCGAGAAACTTCCCGTAGTGGACAACGATGGCAAACTCATCGGTCTCATCACCTATAAAGACATCACTAAAGCCAAGGACAAACCCATGGCTTGCAAGGACAGCAAGGGTCGTCTGCGCGTAGCAGCTGGTGTGGGTGTAACATTTGACACACTCGACCGCATGCGTGCTCTCGTAGAGGCTGGCGCCGACGCTATCGTTATCGATACAGCACATGGTCATTCAAAGGGGGTTATCGAGAAGCTCAAGGAAGCTAAGAGAGAGTTCCCCAACATCGACATCGTGGTGGGTAACGTAGCTACGGGCGAAGCTGCCAAGATGCTCGTCGAGGCTGGTGCCGACGGTGTAAAGGTAGGTATCGGTCCGGGTAGTATCTGCACCACTCGTGTAGTTGCAGGTGTGGGTGTCCCCCAGCTCTCAGCCATTTATGACGTAGCCAAGGCACTCAAGGGTACCGGTGTACCTCTCATCGCTGACGGCGGCTTGCGCTACTCTGGCGATATCGTGAAGGCTATCGCTGCAGGCGGTTACTGCGTAATGATCGGTTCGCTCGTAGCAGGTACTGAGGAGAGCCCTGGAGAGACCATCATCTTCAACGGACGTAAGTTCAAGGCATACCGTGGTATGGGTTCACTCGAGGCTATGGAAAACGGCTCCAAGGACCGCTACTTCCAAGCAGGCACCAAGGACACCAAGAAGTTGGTACCCGAAGGCATTGCCGGCCGTGTAGCCTACAAGGGTTCGCTCTACGAAGTTATCTACCAGCTCGCCGGTGGTCTCAAGGCCGGTATGGGCTACTGCGGCGCTCCCACCATTGACAAGTTGCACGATGCCAAATTCGTGCGTATCACCAATGCCGGTGTGCTCGAGAGCCATCCGCACGATGTGTCCATCACCAGCGAGGCTCCCAACTACAGCCGTCCGCAATAAGAAAGGGATATTATAAACAAAGAGTCGGGGCTAACTTAGGTTAGCCCCGACTCTTTGTTTTCTTTAAGGTAGAAACAGTTTATACAAAGAAAAGAATCGCGCCGCTTGCAAGTGATATTCGCCTCGATAGTTAGTGAGCGATGCGTCGGTAACTACCGAGGCGTACATCGTTAGTTACCGACGCGAGTCGTATGCCAATAGAAAGGAGAAGGCATGCCTACAGGGCATCAATACTGTATCGAAGCCAGCATCTGAGCCATCTTCTCTATACCCTCTTGCAAGGGTTTCTGCACCATGCCCTTGATGAAGGGGTTAAGTTCGGTGCGGAGTGTGAGCTTCATCTTGCTGGCCTCCTCTGCAGTTGGTAGCATTTGCACCCAGATGGTAAGAGGAATAGGCGATGTGGTAGCCTCCAGCTTGATACACTTGGGTTCCTCGCGCTCGATAATCTTGAAGGCTATATCACCCACGGGAGCGATATTGATACTCACCGTATCGCAGTCAAACTTGAGATCCTTAATCTTATCCTGCGGCAAGCGGTCTTTTACGGCCTCAAGATGAGACAAGTCAGACAGCATGTCATAGACACGCTGCTGACTATAGGGAATAGCCACTACTTGGCTCTCAAACTGGTTCATAAGATATTATTGGTTCCAGTGTGAGGGGTCGCGACGCCAATCGTTGAGCAAGGGAAGTTCATCCTCTGTGATGTAGCCTGTCTCCAATGCCACTTCGAGTACGGCCTCGTAGTTGGTCAGTGTGATGAGCTCCACATCGGCATCGGCAAAAGCCTTCTCTGCCACATCGAAGCCATAGGTGTAAGATGCTACCATACCGATTACCTCACAACCATTGTTGCGAATAGCTTGTACAGCCTTGAGACTGCTGCCACCGGTAGAGATAAGATCCTCTACTACCACTACCTTCATGCCGGGACGAAGGTCACCCTCGATAAGATTCTCCAAACCATGGTCCTTGGGAGATGAGCGGACGTATACGAAGGGGAGGTTGAGCAAATCGGCAACAAGAGCACCCATTGCGATAGCGCCTGTGGCAACACCGGCGATAGCATCTACCTGTCCAAAACGCTCTTGCACAACACGTGCAAACTCAATCTTGATGAAGTCGCGCAAACCGGGGTAAGACAGTGTCTTGCGATTATCGCAATAGAAAGGAGACTTCCATCCCGATGCCCAAGTGAAAGGGTTAGAGGGTTGCAACTTAATAGCCTTGATTTTCAGCAGTTTGTCTGCATAGATTTTTTCGAGAGTCTTCATACAACAAAATATTTTATAAAAACATAGACAAAGATAGTATAATCTATGAAAACAATATGCATAAATTCATTTTTTCTCAAGAAAAACAGTTATTTTAGTCAGTATTAGACTTTCAATATTCCACATTGCTCGCTTCACGATGGTTGTTTTTGGCGGATATGAGAATTTATCGTATCTTTAATCAGTGCGCACACTGATTGAAATCAGGCTTCAGCTCGGAAATGCTCAAATAAATTTGGCATTTCACTCGCCTTGCACTAATTTTGTCGATTGAAATAGAGAACCAAACAAATACAATATACATATATGAGCGAAAGAAGAGTAAGGGTGCGCTTTGCACCCAGCCCCACAGGCCCCTTGCATATCGGTGGCGTACGTACCGCCTTGTACAATTATCTGTTTGCCCGTCAACATGGCGGTGATTTCATCTTCCGTATCGAGGACACCGATTCAAACCGTTTCGTACCCGGTGCCGAGGAGTATATAATCGAGTCGTTCCAGTGGCTCGGCCTTGCCTTCGATGAGGGTGTAGGCGTAGGTGGCGACCATGGTCCCTATCGCCAATCGGAGCGTCGTGACATCTACAAGAAGTATGTACAGCAGTTGCTCGATGCCGGCAAGGCTTACATGGCTTTTGACACCCCCGAGGAGCTCGATGCCAAGCGTAATGAGATTGCCAACTTCCAATACGATGCCACTACCCGTATGCAGATGCGCAACTCACTGTCGCTCCCCAAGGAAGAGGTGGAGGCTTTGCTTGCCTCGGGACATCAGTATGTGGTACGCTTCCTCATCGAGCCAGGCATAGAGGTGCATGTGAACGACATCATCCGCGGCAACGTAGTCATCAACTCCTCGGTGCTCGATGATAAGGTGCTCTACAAATCGGCCGACGAGCTGCCCACTTATCACCTTGCCAACATCGTGGACGACCACTTAATGGAGGTATCTCACGTGATCCGTGGCGAAGAGTGGCTGCCTTCGGCACCGCTCCACGTGTTGCTTTACAAGGCATTCGGATGGGAAGACACCATGCCCACCTTTGCCCACCTTCCCCTGCTGCTCAAGCCCGAAGGTAACGGCAAACTGAGCAAGCGCGACGGTGACCGTCTGGGCTTCCCCGTGTTCCCTCTCGAGTGGCACGACCCCAAGACAGGCGACATCTCTTCGGGCTACCGCGAGAAGGACTATCTGCCCGAGGCTGTCATCAACTTCCTCGCCCTGCTGGGCTGGAACCCCGGTAACGACCAGGAGAAGATGACACTGGAAGAGATGATTCAGCTTTTTGACCTCTCACGTTGCTCAAAGGCCGGCGCACGATTCGACTACAAGAAACTCGTATGGTTCAACCACGAATATATCCTCTCTAAGGATAATGCCGATATAGCCCGCCTCTTCGAGCCTATGCTGAAGGAGCACGGCGTGAACGAGGAGTTTGACCGCATTGTCAAGGTAGTGTCACTCATGAAAGGTCGTGTGAACTTCGTGCATGAGTTGTGGGAAACCTGTTCCTACTTCTTCGTAGCCCCCGAGACCTACGACGAGAAATCGCTCAAGAAGTGGTGGAAAGAGCCTGCCGTGGCATCGACCTATGTGCGCGAATTGTGCGATTTCATCGAGCAGTCACCCGTATTTGCCGGCGCTGACATCGAGCCGCTCATCATGGAATGGATTGCCTCGAAGGAGTGGCCCGTGGGCAAGGTGATGAACGCCTTCCGTGTGACCCTCGTGGGCGCAGCCGTAGGCCCCCACATCTTTGAACTCACCGATTTCATCGGCAAGGAGGAGACCCTTCGCCGTGCACGCCGCGCACTCGAAGTATTGCCCCAAGCATAAGATCTCTATGAAGAAGATAATCCGTAAAGCCATCCCTGTATGTATCTATATATGTATAGGGATGTGCATTCCTCTGATACTCGCAAGTACCAAACTGAGTGACAAGGAACTGCCCGAATCGAAGGTGGCTGCCTTGGCTGTAGTTCCTGCTGTCCCCGATGAGGTGCGCTTTGCCGATGAAATGATCAAGCTTGACCGGGCCGACCTGCGCGAGCGTATGGACCGTGAGATCACTGCTTTCACCTACTCGCACCAACTCACCCTGCTCATGATAAAGCGGGCCAACCGCTATTTCCCCATCGTGGAGCCCATCCTCAAGGAGTGCGGTGTACCCGATGACCTAAAATATCTCATGGTCATCGAAAGCAATCTAAACCCTCTGGCACGGTCGGCAGCCGGGGCTGCCGGCATGTGGCAGTTCATGCAGGAGACGGGCCGTAAATATGGTTTAGAGGTAAATGCCAACATTGACGAGCGATACAACATAGAGAAGGCGACCCGCGCGGCTTGTGCCTACTTGAAGGAGTCGTACGGGATGTATGGCGAATGGATGACCGTAGCCGCCAGCTATAATGCCGGGCAGAACGGTATATCGCGTCGCCTCGAACAGCAGGGCGTAGACAATGCCATGGACCTATGGCTCGTGGAAGAGACCTCGCGCTACATGTTCCGCATTCTCACTGCCAAGATGGTATTGGAAAATCCCAAAGCCTACGGATTCATCGTTAAACGCTCGCAATTGTATCCTTACATTGCTCCAAAGACTGTTATCACAACCAATCAGCAAATCGACGACCTCTCCGCCTTTGCCAAGGAGCATGGTGTCACCGTGGCACAACTCAAGGAGGAGAACCCCTGGTTGCGCGAGTACACGATGAACAACAAGTCAGGCCGTACATACAGAATACGCATCCCCGATGCGGAGTCTCTGCACTACGACCCTACCGAAACGAAGGCGCATAATCCCAATTGGACTATCGATTAAATAAAGGAAGAGGCACTCCATCGAGTGTCTCTTCCTATTTCTTACCTTTACGTTTTATTTGCCCCGTACAATCTTCTTTATCTCATTGAGCTTGTTGAGCGCTTCAAGTGGAGTGAGATTGTTGACATCAATGCCCAGTATCTCGTCGCGCACCTGACACAGCACGGGGTCATCGAGTTGGAAGATGCTCATCTGCATTCCTTCACGGCTGTCGGCAATCACCTCGGTGGGCTTACTGATGCCTTCGGCTGCGGCGTTGCTTTCCATCTGCTTGAGAATACTCTCGGCACGCTTGACGATGCTCTTGGGCATACCGGCCATGTTGGCCACGTGGATACCGAACGAGTGGTTGGAGCCTCCAGGTTGGAGCTTACGCACGAAGATGACCTTCTTGTCGACCTCACGGACGGCTACGTTGAAGTTCTTGATGCGTGAGAAGGACTTCTCCATCTCGTTGAGTTCGTGGTAGTGGGTGGCAAAGAGGGTACGGGCACGCCCCTTGGCATTCTCATGGATGTACTCTACGATGGCCCACGCAATGGAGATACCGTCGTAAGTGGAGGTGCCGCGACCCAACTCGTCGAAGAGAACGAGGCTGCGCGGACTGATATTGTTCAGAATGTCCGAAGCCTCGGTCATCTCGACCATGAAGGTTGATTCACCCACAGAGATGTTGTCGCTGGCTCCTACGCGAGTGAATATCTTGTCTACCAGCCCTACGTGTGCTGCCTCGGCAGGCACGAAACTACCAATCTGAGCCATCAGGGTGATAAGGGCTGTTTGGCGTAGTAGAGCCGACTTACCGGCCATATTAGGACCGGTGATAATAAGTATTTGCTGGTGCTCTGTATCGAGCAATACATCGTTGGCAATGTAGCTTTCGCCCACAGGAAGCTGCTGCTCGATGACCGGATGGCGACCCTGACGGATGTCGAGCGTGGTGCTGTCGTCAACGACGGGGCGCACATAGCGGTTGAGGGCTGCAGCATTGGCAAAGGAAAGCAGGCAATCGAGACGTGCTACCTGATTGGCGTTGATCTGTATGGCTGGGATATACTCGTTGAGGGCAAATACGAGGTCATTGTAGAGACAGGTTTCGAGGGCTGCAATCTTGTCTTCGGCACCGAGTATCTTTTCTTCGTACTCTTTCAGCTCTTGGGTGATGTAGCGCTCGGCATTGACTAAGGTCTGCTTGCGTATCCAGGTCTCGGGCACCTTGTCCTTGTGGGTATTGCGCACTTCGATGTAGTAGCCGAAGACGTTGTTGAAGGCAATCTTGAGGCTGGGTATCTCGGTGGCCTCGCTCTCGCGCTGCTGCATTTGCAACAGATAGTCCTTGCCCGAATAGGCAATGCGGCGCAGCTCGTCGAGTTCGGCATTCACGCCGTCGGCAATGACACCTCCCTTGGCAGCGAGCAGGGGCGGGTCGTTCTTTATCTCGCGGGCTATGCGGTCGCGTATGGTGCGACACACGTTGAGTTGTTCGCCTATGCGACGTATGCTCTCGTTGTCAGACTCTTCGCAAGCCGCCTTGATGGGCTCGATGGCATTAAGGGCCACCTTCAGCTGCACCACTTCGCGGGGCGACACACGGCCTGCGGCTACACGTGAGATGATGCGCTCGAGGTCGCCAATCTGATGTAGGGCATCGTCGAGCAGTTCGCGGAAGTCGGGATGGCGGAAGAAATATTCCACAATGTCGAGACGCTCATTGATGGCACGCTCCTCCTTGAGGGGGAATACCACCCAGCGCTTGAGCAAGCGGGCACCCATGGGGCTAATGGTCTTGTCGATAACATCGAGCAGTGACTTTCCCCCTTCGTTCATGGGGTGTATGAGCTCGAGACTGCGTACGGTGTAGCGGTCAAGACGCACATAGCGCTCCTCCTCGATACGAGAGAGTGTAGTGATGTGCTTGATCTGAGTATGAAGAGTCACCTCCAAATAGTGGAGTACAGCACCTGAAGCCACAATACCACTCTTGAGGTGGTCTATGCCGAAGCCTTTAAGGTTCTTTACCTGAAAATGCTTGATGAGTTTCTCACGGGCAAACGAGTCGGTGAAGGCCCAGTCATCAAGTTCGAAGGTGCAGTACTTGGAACCGAAGTTGCTCTCAAACTGACTGCGCAAGCCATGTTGGAAGAGCACCTCCTTGGGGGCAAAGTTGACAAGTAGTTTATCTATGTAGTCGAATGGTCCTTCGGCTGTAAGGAACTCACCGGTAGAGATATCGAGGAATGCCACGCCACAAGTTCCTCGACCAAAATGTACGGCAGCAAGGAAGTTGTTCTCCTTATAGTTGAGTACATTTTCGTTGATTGATACACCCGGTGTCACTAATTCGGTGATGCCGCGCTTCACGAGTTTCTTGGCTAACTTGGGGTCTTCGAGCTGGTCGCAGATAGCCACGCGACGCCCTGCACGAACCAGCTTGGGCAGATAGGTGTCGAGCGCATGATAAGGGAAGCCGGCCATCTCGAGGTGCTTGTCCTTACCGTTGGCACGCTTCGTAAGTGTGATGCCCAATATCTCACTGGCTACAATAGCATCCGTTGAGTATGTCTCGTAGAAGTCGCCACAACGAAACAGCATGATAGCATCAGGATGCTTGGCCTTAAGCTCCAGGAACTGCTTCATCATCGGGGTCATCACTATATCTTCTGCCATATCTTTTTACCTGTTTTATTCGATTACATTTCTTGTAAGTGTAAGAAATTACTTCCCTTTTTCTGCGCTGAGGGCCAGACGCTTGACAAAGACCACGAATCCACCGGTGAGAATGAGGTTCAGTACCAAGGTCAATACTGAGATGAGCAATATAGGACCACCAATATTGTATCCGAGAGCTATGAAAATAACTCCAGCACCTACCTCGCCACGAGTGAACATACCCACAGAGAGTGCCAGACGCTCCTTGATAGAGCGGTCACGGTAGAAGAACATGGGCGCCAGCTTGCCGACATTGGACAGCACCGATACCACCACCACATGTACAGCGATGGTGCCCCACGAAGGCATAGCGAGCGTAGCAATCATACTTGCCGACTCGGTAGGAGCAGTGGAATCCATATTGATGAGCGGCATACTCATACCCACCAAGAGCATAAAAAGCAGAGAGATGCAGGTGGCTGCACGGTCATCGGCCTTAGATGTGCCGTGTGATTGCTTCATCACCATACCCAGCACAAATGCCGGCAACAGCACCTCGATATGTACACTGCCTGCCTCGCCAAAGAAATGCTTGGTAAGTATATATATAAGATATGTGGCACCATAGGTCAGGGCTGAATAGAGTAGCAGGCTCTTCCAATCGGTACGGAACGAATACGAGGACATCTTCTTCCACCCTATCCACAGCAGTAGTACCACGGTACCGAGTATCACACCCATCTGCCACTGCATGCCTATCATGGCTATTTGTAATGGAATCATCAACAGGATGGTATCCAGATCATCGAAGATAGCCAATACTTGTATTTTTTTGTATATCCAACTCTTCTGCAAACCGATAGCAGCAAGCATGGCAAACAGGATACCTGCTGAGGTGGGCGCAGCAAAACGGCTCAGCAATAATGTTTCCTTCCATACCGCACCACTCGCGTGCCATTCGGCCGGCATTAGGACAAAGATATAATACGTAGCAATAAGAATCCACGGTAAGGCAGCCGCAAGCATGGCCACAAGGTAATCTTTTACGTAGACTTTGATATTTGATTTATCGACCTCAAACTCACGTCCCACGTTTATCATGATAAAAGCAAGACACACGCCAAGTAGTACCTCTATACACTCGCGTGTATGTGCATAGTTCGCGCCCAATGCTTCGGGCAACAGTTGCGACAGCAACAGCCCAAGCATCAGCATCGCGGAGAATGACAAAACCTTCTTCATTTAATCAATCTGTTTTCTCTATTTTTCTAATCTATAATCATTTTAGAAGTACAAAGGTAAACGTTTGTCTTCACATTGCCAAAAAAATAGAAAAGGGTATTAACCTATTCAAATGATAAAAAACGTAAAAAAATGCCCTAAAACATAAAAAAGAGAAAGAATATATAAGAAAATGCGTACCTTTACATGTTTTTGTAAAACAAGACAGACCATAAGGCAATGATGAACAATACACCACCCGTAACCAAGCACCTCCTCACCATCAACATACTCTGCTTCATGGCCGCCATCGTGGGCGAACGGTATGGGATAAACCTCAACGATATGCTGGGACTTCACTACTTCGAGTCAGAGAAGTTCAGGCTATACCAACTCTTTACCTACATGTTCATGCACTCGGGCTTTGAGCACATCTTCTTCAATATGTTTGCAGTGTGGATGTTTGGGCGTATACTCGAGACGGTGTGGGGACCACAGCGCTTTCTCTTCTTCTATATCCTCTGCGGCATAGGAGCCGGATTGGTGCAGGAGGTGACACAGTACTTCGAGTTCATGCCGCTGATGCACGATGCCGCGCAGTTTGCCACCTATCCGGGCAGCGAGTCTATATCCATCAACGGTACTTCCCGTACGGCAGCCGAATGGCTTGCCTTGTGCCAACGCTATATCAGTGTGCCCACCGTAGGAGCCTCAGGAGCGGTGTATGCCATCCTGATGGCCTTTGCCATGCTCTTCCCCAATCAGGAGATATTCATCTTCCCATTACCCATGCCCATCAAGGCCAAGTGGCTCATCATCGGATACTTCGTGCTGGAACTGGGCATGGGCATCATGAACAACGACGGCATCGCCCATTTTGCCCATCTGGGCGGTATGGTATTCGGCTTCATACTCATTATGTACTGGAAAAAGAAAGGGACACTCCATGGCAGGTATTTTTGAAGATTTGAAACGCACTTTCCGGCAAGGCAACATCGTTATCCGCCTTATATATATCAATGTGGCCGTATTCGTGCTCAGCCTGTTGCTGAGTGTGGTATTGGGACTGTTCAATATCAGCATCGCCGACCTCTTGCGCGACCTTTACCTCCCAGCCGACCTGCTGCAACTACTGCGCCGTCCTTGGACTCCCATCACCTATATGTTCATGCATGCTGGAGTATGGCATCTGCTGGGAAATATGCTGTGGCTGTATTGGTTCGGTCGCCTATTCCTCTATTTCTTCTCGGCCAAGCACCTGCGCGGGCTCTATGTGGTGGGAGGTCTCTTAGGCGGACTGCTCTATATCATCGCATACAACCTGTTCCCCGTATTCAGCACCCAGCTCTACAGTGCCACGCTCGTGGGAGCTTCAGCCTCGGTACTGGCCATAGCCATAGCCACGGCGGTACGCGAACCAGAATACCGCATAAACCTCATGTTCATAGGTCCCGTACGGTTGAAGTATTTTGCCCTTTTCATCGTACTTTTTGATGCCTTGTATGTGGGTTCAAACAATGCCGGGGGCCACATCGCCCACCTTGGAGGAGCATTGGCAGGATGGTGGTTTGCGCGGGGAGTAAGCCAAGGGCACGACATCACCCACCGGGTGAACGTATGCATCGATGCCATAGGAGGTCTGTTCGGCAAGCAAAAGCGTAAGCCACGTAAGCCGAAGATGAAAGTCCACTCCTATAATAATAACCGTAGCGCCGACTATGAGTACAACGCCCACAAGAAAGCACAGTCTGACGAGATAGACAGGATATTGGATAAATTGAAGAAGTCAGGCTACAGCAGTCTCAGCGATGAGGAGAAGCGCCGCCTCTTCGAAGCCAGTAAACAATGAGAAAAGTTTTAAAAATAGTATTGATACCCATACTGGCTCTCAATTTTTTGATAGCCGTTTGCCTTATTGGTTGTGCTTACAGTCCCATACTTCCAGCTGAGCAGTTTCCCCTACTCTCCTTAGCCGGATTGGCTTTTCCCTTTATACTGGTAGCCAATATACTCTTTCTGCTACTATGGCTGTTAGTTTATCCGCGCTATATTATAGTACCACTTATCACAGGGATTATCTGTTTCGCTCAAATACGTGCATTCTTCCCGATAAACTTCGATAGACAGCATATCCCTGAGAATAGTCTGAAGGTGTTGTCATACAACATCCTGAGTCCAAACATCAATGCATCGAACGCCAATAAGGAGAACGCTATAATAACCTATATTGAGGAGTCTGATGCAGATATTGTATGCCTACAGGAGTTTCATTTCGCTACACTCAAAAAACGCAAGAAACTATTGGATGAGTACCCCTACAAGTCCTATCTAGTATCCAATGACAGTGAGTCCACAACACGTTATTTGGGATGCCTGTCGAAATACCCGATTTTCAGTGTTGAGAATCTGCAATTCGAGTCCTCATCTAATGGATGCAGCAAGTATCGTATCTTGCATGAAGGAGATACCATTGTAGTTTATAATTGTCACTTGCAATCCAATGGACTGAACGGTGAACACAAGAATGCCTACGAGCAGATGTTTACTAACCCGAAAGAGCAGATACGAAGCAAAGATACCAAAGACTTAGTAAAGAAATTGCGTGACTCTGCTGCCAAGCGTGCTGTACAAGCAAATATCATTGTAGCGGATATAGAAAAGGAAACATCGCCCTACATCATTGTTTGCGGTGATTTCAATGATTCGCCTATCTCTTATACTTGTAATCTATTGAAAGAACAACTTGAAGATGCATATACAAATAGCGGAAATGGCCCCGGTATCAGCTACAACCGCAACAAACTATATTACCGCATAGACCACATCATGCATTCGTCACAGTTCAAATCGTATAAATGTACGGTAGACCGCTCCATAAAGACATCGGACCACTACCCAATCTTTTGCTTCTTGGAGAAAAAGTAAGAGAGGTTTTGTATCATTCTGAGCGCAGCGAAACATTGAATACGCCCGCATAGGAAAGACTTATTTCTTCAGCCCGAATTCCTTGCCCTGTATAATTTCGAGCCCCTTCATCACCGTCTCGTCAGTATGATTGTACACCTCGTAAAAGTGACTCATTTCCCAAAGGTCACGGGCTATAAGAGCTTTCAACTGTACTTTAATCAGTGGGAGTGAAGCTTTGTAGAGTTCTTCATCGTATTTCACACCAGCCCTTTCGGCTTCAGAAAGAAGGATCTCAAGGATGGCATCATCCACTTCGAACTTTTTTTCGTAAGCCTTGAAGTCTGGATAATGTGCCTCATACTCTTTGCGGTAACGATCGATAACCGCGAGATTGGTATTCGCAATAACTCCCTTGGCAGTAAGTTCGCGGTGATACCTGGTATAGCTCATCGTGTCGAGCGGGACGAAATAGTCGGGCATAATACCTCCGCCACCATATACAGTGCGCCCCATCACGCGGGTCTGATACTTCAGAGAGTCGGGAAAGTGTACGCTGTCGGCATGCATCAGTTCGCCCTTGTTGAAGCGTTCCACGAGATCTTTGCGATAGTCAATATCCTCTCCGTAGGGCTTCTGTATGCAACGTCCTGCGGGAGTATGGTATCGAGCAATGGTAAGGCGTATCATCGAGCCGTCGGGCATAGGCACAGGACGCTGCACCAGTCCCTTGCCGAACGAACGACGCCCTACGACGATGCCCCTATCCCAGTCTTGCACGGCACCCGTGACAATCTCCGATGCCGAAGCCGAATATTCATCGATGAGCACTACCAGACGTCCCTCACGGAACTGCCCCTTGCCCTCGGCCTTGAACTCTGTTCGGGGAGCCTTCGCCCCCTCGGTATACACGATCTGCTGCCCCTCCTGCAAGAAGTCACTGGCTATATCGACAGCCGCCTTAAGGTAGCCGCCGCCATTACCCTGCAGGTCGAGGATAAGGTGCTGCATCTTCTCCTTATCGAGTTTGGCGAGTGCTGTACTGAATTCCTCGTGGGTAGTAGCGCCGAAACTGCTGATTTTGACATATCCCACTTTAGGCGCTATCATATAGGCAGCATCGAGTGTATGCACGGGAATCTTGTCACGTGTAACACGGAATACCAGTTGTTCATCAATGCCACGGCGCACGATGCCGAGCTGTACTACCGACCCTTTAGGACCACGCAAACGTTTCATAATCTCATCACGTTCCATCTTCACACCTGCAATAGCCGTATCATTCACAGTGACGATACGGTCTCCTGGCAAGATACCCACCTTCTCTGAGGGACCCTTACTTACAGTCTGTATCACGAAGAGCGTGTCATCAGCCATGTTGAACTGCACACCGATACCTTCAAAGTTGCCCTGCAACGGTTCGTTCATCTTCTCCACCTCCTTAGCGGTGAGGTAGGTAGAGTGTGGATCCAATTCCTTAAGCATGGCCTTGATGCCTGCCTCCACTAACTTCGGTTCGTTAACTTTATCTACGTAAAGATTGGCAATAGCACTATGTGCCATCACAAGTTTACGCACTTGCTCCATATCGGCGGCATTGTTTTGCGAGATGCTTGTAATGGTGCAAGCGATAAGAGATACAAATAGGAAGATACGTTTCATTAAGGAATCTTGTTTAAGGTAAATATTTATTCACGTCCTTACCGAAGTGAGCGAGTTCTCGCACCATGCTGCTGCTGATGGCTGCATACTGAGGCTCACTGATGAGGAACAGGGTTTCGACGCCTGTGAGCATACGGTTGATATCGGCAATGTTACGTTCATACTCGAAGTCTATGGTGCTGCGCACCCCACGGATGATGAACTGTGCACCGACGGATTGGGCAAAGTCAGTGGTGAGCCCTTCATAGCTGACTACGTGGATGCGGGGCTCGTCCTTGTAGAGCGTTTTGATGCGGTCCAGGCGCTCGTCAAGGGTGAGCATGGTGCGCTTCTCTATATTGATGCCGATGGCGATGTACAGCTCGTCCACAATGTTCAATGCACGGTGCACCAAGGCTGCATGACCGATAGTGAAGGGATCGAACGTACCGGGGAAAATGGCGACAGACCCAACCCTCCCCTCCCTGTGAGGGAGGGAGCCCTGACTACGCTGTCCTTGATAGTCCTGATAAGTCATATTGATATGCCTTTTTAATAGTGTTTTTTTTCGATGCTCTCAGAGTCCCCTCCCTCACAGGGAGGGTTAGGGTAGGTCTTCTATTCTTCTTCCGCCTTATCTTCTTCTACTACGAGATTGTCGATGATAAAGTTCTGTCGCTCCATGGTGTTCTTGCCCATGTAGAACTCAAGAAGTCCCATCACGGCATCGTGCTTACTCAAGGTGACGCGCTCGAGACGCATCTCCTCGCCGATAAAGTGCTTGAACTCGTCGGGCGAGATTTCACCGAGGCCCTTGAATCGGGTGATTTCGGGGTTAGGGCCGAGGTCGGTGATGGCTTTGAGGCGCTCCTCCTCGGAGTAGCAGTAGCGGGTGACGAAGTCGCTCTTGCGGTCGGTGTCGTTCTCCTTCTTGTAGCCCTTGATGAGGCGTTTCTTGTTGCGCACACGGAAGAGCGGCGTCTGCAGGATGTATACGTGACCCTTCTTGATGAGGTCGGGGAAGAACTGCAGGAAGAAGGTGATCATCAGCAGGCGGATGTGCATGCCGTCGACATCGGCATCGGTGGCCACGATGACCTTGTTGTAGCGGAGTCCCTCGAGGCCATCCTCGATGTTGAGCGCGGCCTGCAGGAGGTTGAACTCCTCGTTCTCGTACACCACCTTCTTGGTGAGGCCGAACGAGTTGAGCGGCTTACCGCGCAGGCTGAATACGGCCTGGGTGTTCACATCGCGGCTCTTGGTGATGGAGCCGCTCGCTGAGTCGCCCTCGGTGATGAAGATGCACGACTCGTCGGTGCGGTCGCCCTTGGTGTCGTTGAAGTGAATGCGGCAGTCGCGCAGCTTGCGGTTGTGCATGTTGAC
>JAFWXS010000106.1 GCA_017517925.1 Bacteroidaceae bacterium
ACCGATGCGGTAGTTGTCACCACCGAGCACTACCACCTTGTTGCCAGCCTCGGGCGCACCCTTGAGGCAGTCGCGCTGTGTACCATAGCCCACACCACCGGCGAGCATGATCACCTTGTCGTAGCCATACATGGTGTCGGCCTCGTTCTCCTGATGCTCGAAGGTCAGCACCGAACCGCAGATGAGCGGCTGGCCAAACTTGTTACCGAAGTCTGATGCACCGTTCGATGCCTTGATGAGAATCTGCTCGGGAGTCTGGTAGAGCCAAGGGCGCTCGGGATACTTCTGCTCCCAAGTGTGGCTCTCGTTGCTGCGGGGATATGAGGTGATATACACCGCCGTTCCGGCAATGGGCCATGAACCCTTACCGCCACCCATACGGTCGCGGATCTCACCGCCAGTACCTGTTGAAGCACCGTTGAAAGGCTCCACAGTAGTGGGGAAGTTGTGAGTCTCGGCCTTGAGCGAGAGCACGGTCTTGATATCCTTGATGACGAAGTAGTCAGATGTAGCGTGGTTGGCAGGAGCAAACTGCTCGGCTACGGGACCCTCTGAGAAGGCTACGTTGTCCTTGTAGGCCGAGAGTATCTTGTTGGGGTTCTCCTTGGTGGTCTTCTTGATCATCTGGAACAGTGATGAGGGACGCTCCTCACCGTCGATGACGAAGGTACCGCCAAAGATTTTGTGACGGCAGTGTTCAGAGTTGATCTGTGCGAAGCCGAACACCTCCGAGTCGGTCAGGCGACGGCCCAGGTCCTTCTCTACCTTCTCAAGGTAGGCCATCTCCTCGGCAGAGAGCGCCAGACCCTCCTTCTCGTTGTACTCAGCCAAGTTGTCGATGTACACGATGGGCGCGGGCTCGATGTTTACGAAGAAGAGCTTCTGGTCGAGCCCCTTGTACATGCGCTGCAGCATGGGGTCATACTCGGCCTCCTCGCTTGCCACGGGGTAGTACTCCTCGATACGGGTGATGCCCTCGACACCCATGTTCTGTGTGATCTCCACAGCATTGGTACTCCACGGGGTAATCATCTCGCGACGCGGACCGATGAAGAATCCCTCCATCGTTTCGCCCTCTACGAGTTCGGCGTTGCCGAACAACCAACTCAATTTCTTGATAGTTTCCTCGCCGGCCTGCTGCACGGTTTCTGCAGCAATGACACTTCCGGCCTGTGATTTGAAGAAAAGAATCATCGTGATTTATGATTTGTGATTTATGATTTATCTGCTATTCCTATAATAGAGTACAAAGTTAGTGCAAACCTATAGAAAAAGCAAGTTTACCAGCATTTTTCCGAGCCGAAAATGGGTATACCCATCACAAAAAACAGGTATACCCTTGAGAAAAAACGGGTATACCTGTTGAAAGAATCAGGTATACCCTATTTTATATGCAGGTGAGCCCATTTTTGAGGGCACTAACGCACCTCACGGATGAGTCCCGTACGGTAGGCATAGAGCAGCTTGCGCAGCGACTCGATGCGCTGGCGTATGTCGCGCCCCTTGTCGGTATCGCTCACGTGGATGCGCTCGGTGTGCTTCTCCACCAAGTGACGCGTGCTCTTGATGTCGGCACCGCCACGGATAGCCTCTTCGGTTGAGGTGAAGGGCTGATGCTCCACGAGCGACATGCCGCGCGAATGGCACACGAGCGTGTATCCTGCGATGCCCGTAGTCGACTGGTAGGGCTTCGAGAACCCGCCGTCGATGACGATGAGCCTTCCACCGGCCTTCATGGGATTCTCGCCCTTGAGCGTCTTCACGGGGATGTGGCCGTTGATGATGTGGCGATGGTCGCCCTCCACGCCGAACTCCTCGAGCAGGAGGTCTACGGTGGCATCCTCGTTGCGCAGGGTATAGTAGCTACCCTTGGTCTCCTTCATCACCGCCTTGTCCTTGAGGAAGTATCGCTCAAACGTCGCCATGCGGTCCTTGTCGAAGGTGGGCGCGTTCTTGCCGCACCACAGGTACCACAAGTAATCTACCGCAAAGGCGTGAAGCTCGGCATCGCTGTCGGCCGAGCAGGCCACACGGATGAGGCTATCCACCTTGTCGAGCAGGGCACGACCCTTATACACTCCGTCATGCAGGTACACCTCCTTGAGCGTACCGTCGGCATTCATGGGGATGGAGGCGTGGAAGAGCAGGTTACCGTTGTATACGAGATACATGCTGCCATGGTCTATCAGGCAGCGGATGTGGCGCTGTAGCTTCTCGCTCGTGGTGAACGAATGAGCGATGCGCTCTATCACCTCGCTCTCCTCGACGCTGAGCTTATAGGGGTCGGCAGGGTCGATGGTGGGGAAATGGCACTCGCGCATGCTGTAGCGCTTGCCACCGATGGTGCAGATGCCCTTCTCGTAGTCAATCTTATGGAGCAGCAGGCGGTCGTCCATCTCGTACTCCGGATGGCGGCGTATGATCTCGGCTTCGAGCTTGAACTGCAGCACGCTCACCGCCTTGTGCATCTGTGCGATGAGGCGGCGCGTCTTCTCGCTGCAGGTGACGCCGTCATCGAGCTTGGGACCGAACTCTTCGCAGGGGTCGTCCTTATATACCTCCATGGCAAAGATGGCCAAATGCAGCAGGTTGATGCCGTAGCCGTCCTCGAGCACCGAGAGGTTGCCATAGCGCATACAGAGACGCAACACATTGGCCATGCAGGCACGGTTGCCCGCAGCAGCACCTATCCACAGCACGTCGTGGTTGCCAAACTGCACATCGAAGTTCTGGTACTGGCACAGCGTGTCCATCACCAAGTGTGAGCCGGTGCCGCGGTCGAAGAGGTCGCCCACGATGTGTAGGCGGTCTATCGCCAAGCGTTGGATGAGGTTACAGATAGCCACGATGAAGTTGTCGGCCTCGTCGGTGCTGATGATAGCTTCGATGATACCCTTCACATAGCGGTTCTTGTTGGTCATGCCCGTAGACTCGTGCAGCAGCTCCTGTATGATATAGGAGAACTCCTTGGGCAATGCCTTGCGCACCTTCGAGCGGGTATACTTCGATGAGATGTTCTGGCACACCGAGATGAGCCTGCGCAAGGTGATTGCATACCAGTCGTGCATGTCCTCGCCCTCATGCTCGGCCTTGATGAGCTGCAACTTCTCGGCCGGATAGTAGATGAGCGTACACAGTGCGCGTATCTCCTTGTCGCTGAGTTCATCGCTCAGCACCTCGCGCACCTTGCGCTTGATGTCGCCCGATGCATTCTTCAGCACATGCTGGAACGCCTCGTGCTCGCCGTGGATGTCGGCCAAGAAGTGCTCGGTACTCTTGGGCAAGCCCAGTATGGCCTCAAGATTGATAATCTCGGTACTCGCCTCCGCCGTGTTGCGGAAGGTGCGCGACAGCAGTTGCAGGTAGTTCAGCTCCTGCTGTATCTCCTCCGGGGTGTATCGTTGGTTGCTCATAGCTGATTGTTCTCTTTTTGGCAAAGTTAGTGAAAACCTACGAATAGACAATGCTATTCTCTATAAAAACAAAAAAAGATGAGGCAGCACGATTGCGCTGCCTCATCTCCATATTGCGTAATGTAAGATTACTTCAGTGAGTAAACTACATCCTCTTCTACCTCTACGGCAGCGATCTTGCCCTCACGGAGCAACCAACCCAAGCCAAGGAGGAAATCTTCCTTCTTCTGCTTTGTTTCCTTCTTAATTTCCTTGAAGGTCAAACCTTCCTTACCATCAAGTGCATTCCAGATAAGACCTGCGTTTGCACCAGCTTTCTCTGTCAACATAATCTTTTACCTATTTTAATTGTTAAACTTCTTTCGTTCGCTCATTTCATCAATACGGGTACAAAGATACTGCTTTTCATGTTATTAAACATATTTTTACACGTATTTTTACTCTTTTGTACCCATTTTTAAGATTTTTTCTTACTATTTGCCCATATCCGAGCCGCAGTTTCCACCATTTTGACACATGGACGTTTCATATAATACCCCTGTGTGCGCTCATCGGGAACGGGGACTTGAGGCTTGCGCTCACGCAATCCCAGCAACTCGGCACAGATGAGCGACCCGCACTCGCGGCGGAACTCCTCGGCCAACTCCTGCACGAAAGCGTAGTTGGCCGCCTTGCCTTCACGGTCGGCCGCATCGGTGCAACCCGTTTCCAAGCCCGCAAGGATAAACATGCCACACGCTGCGCCACAAGTCTCGCGCATGCGACCTATACCACCGCCGAACGAGGCCGACATCTTCAGTGCCTGCTCCTCGGTGTATCCATATTCATCGGCAAACGCTGCCGTCACTGACTGTGCACAGTTGTAACCCATCTTGAAGAGTTCAACAGCGCGGAGGATTCTTTGTTCGTTGTCCATAGTACCATTCATTCATATCATGCCGCAAAATTAGTTAAAACCCATGAGATAACAAAGCACGAAGAAAAAAGGGATGCGCCTCGCGAGGCGCATCCCTTCCATCAGTTATATTACGGGAAGCTTACTTCTTGATAACCTTCTTGCCGTTAACAATATAGATACCCTTCTCCATCTTCTCTACGCGGCGGCCGTGGATGTCGTAGATTACGGCATTGGCGTCAGCATTGATGTTGTCGATACCTGTTACGATAATCTCTACTGTCAGCACGATGTCCTCGGCAGGAGCCTTCCACTGCATCATATTCATGAACGAAGCCTTGGACAAGGTGATGGTGTAGACACCGGCAGGAGCAACGGTTCCTTCCCAGTTCTGAGCCTGGAGGATATACGAGTTGCCTTCAAGACCGGCATCCATAGCGCTTATATATGTGAAATAATCTGAAGCGTCGTTACCCTCAGCATTCACGATTGTAGGCATGCCTGAGAAGTAGAATTCTGCATCGAAGTTAACCTTGATCATATCGGCCGGTGTGGCAACAACAGTGAAGCCTTCCATTACATCCTCACCTACGGTTACGCTTGTAACGGCAAGCGGAGTGGCAGGAGCAGCCTCGATGGTGATGGTTGCGGTAATCTCCGAACTGATATAATTAGCACCGTCAGCACCTACGATGAAGCCCTCAGGAATATTCAATTCATAGTCGCCAGCTGCAGTAAACTCACCGCCGAACTCATCCGACACACTGAAGCGAACAACATACTCGCTGCTGCCTTCCTCGGCCTCGAGAACCTCAACATTGAGATTAGTGGGGCCCCAGCTGTCGGCCAATGTAGCCCAGCCAGCGTTCTCGGCCTTAGCAACAGGACGGTCAAAGATTACGTCGATGGTAGAGATTGACTCCACAGTAGCTTTACCCTCAACGAGAGCAACATCACCAACCTTGGCACCTACAACAGTGAGGTATTCGGGTTCTGCGGGAGCAGGAGCACCTGCATAGTAGAGTTCGAATGCATCGGCATTTGACCATGTGTGGAGAGCTGTAGAAGAAGAGTTCACTGTGATAGTGAGTGTACCATCTACCACTTCACCTTCAACCTCTACATACTGCCAGCCACGGAAACCTTGACCCATCTCAACAACGTTACCGTCATTGTCGATGTTACCGCCAGTATCACCGATACCTGTTACAGATGCCTCGCCTTCGTTAGCAGAGAATGTCATCTCGATGCCAGAAGCAGCCATCCAAGCAGCCTTAACGATGTACTTACCGTTGGGAAGTTCGTTCAAGGTCTGTGAAATGCTAGCCTCCCATGATTCGGCACCCCAGAGAGCGATTTCAGCGATACCACCTACATTGTTGTAACCTGCGCCACCATTATGACCTGCATTTACGCAAGTCCAACCATCTATGTTAGAATTGAAGTCGGGGTTCTGGATCAAGTATGTGAGGTCAAACTTGTTGCCTTCCAAAAGTTCTGCACCAGCAACATATGTAAGGTAGTCGTCCTTTGCCGTTTGAATAGCCTGCTTGAGAGCGTCTACAGAAGTAGCCTGCAGGCCAGCACCGCCATACATGTAGAATTCCAGCAAATCTGCTGCTTCCTGAGTCGTCGGCATTGAGATTTCTGATGCGGCCTTGAACTTCTGAACAAATACGTCGTAGCCAGCATATACCTCATTGATTTCCTTCAAAGAAGCAGTAGCTTCGGCCAAGGTCTCAGCCATTGCGTTCAGTGCGTCAACATCTGTAGTAGTCTCGAGCTGTTCGTTCAACTGGTATGCAGCATCGTCGATCTCGTAGAACGACATCTTGAGCATCATAGCCTGACAAGCTGTCAAAGCTGCTCCGAACTCCTCGTACGCAGCGGTGAAGGCCTCCTTCGCTGCATTGAGCACAGCCTCGTTTGAAGCTTCGCCAAGGTAGGTCAATGAAACGTTGTCGATACCACTCCAACGGTTAACGGCTGCAGTCTGCTCGAAACCGACCTCAATTGTGTTATTCTTTACGATTGTGCGTACAGTATAAGCCGTGGGGGCACCTGTAGTGAGGGCTACCTTATCACCATTAGCATATACGAACTGTGCAGAAGCATCAAATGTCTCAACAAATGCACAGATAGAGAGTTCATAGATACCATTAGGTACATTTTCAATTACCTGATAGAGCTTACCTGTATAGTTGTTACTGTTCCAGTTCTCGAAGAAGTTGCCTGTGAAAGCGCCCTGCTGGTTGCTTGCAGTTCCCTGATTTGTAGCGCCAGTTGTGCTCTTCCAAGGAGCAACAGCTGAATCGAAGGTGCCGTTGACTACGAAGGCTGTCAATACCGGGCTCTCCTCAGAAGCGCCGGAAACAGCGTTGGTGTTGTTTGCCAATACGGTAGCATTCTTCAATGCAGCTGTAGCGGCAATCACCTCGTCCTTATCACTTGAATTGTCATATACAGCCTGAGCGGAAGCAATTGCAGTTGTAAGCGCCTCGGTCGCAGGCGAAACGGCATTAGCCGCATCAAGAGCAGCCTGCAAGTCAGCCTTGGCAATGTTGAAAATCACTTCGTTGGTTGCATGCAGGGTCAGAGACTTGATCTGGATAGTGTGCCAGTTAGAACCTGCGGCCTTCTTGACCATACCGATCTTCATGGTACCATCAGTAACCTCTACATCTTCCAATACATATGTAGCATTGTTGTTGAGATTAGGATTGAGAAGCACCTTCATAGAAATCTCCACATTGTTGGCATAAAGATAGGTAAGTTCCTCTTGACCATCAGTTGCTGGGGACTCTCTCCATGCCACACGGGCATTTGCCCAAAGCTCTACGGTGTACTTACCATTCTCAAGACCTTCAACCTGCTGCCACAGCACTTCACCAAGAGTAGATGCACTCTCTTGGAAGTTCTCAGGCATTGAGATACCGTCAATATTCACAGGACCACCGGGAGCATTCCAGGCCTCCTTGCTTGTGCCAACCAAGTGAGTCATGTCAAGGGCAACAGTCTCCTCGGGATCAGGAGTAGGCTCTTCTTCCTCGGGATCAGCCTCAGCATCGCCGAGACGGGTCAACGTCCATGCACCGATGTTGGTGTAATCGCCGATGGGAGAAGTTGCTGTATTTGCAAGACCAATCTTAACCTCGCCATCCTCCTGTACGTTGAACACGAGTTCGTTTACGTACTGACTGTTGTCGAACCATGCCTTAACAGCGTTTGAAGAGTTGGGAACGAAGTAGCCGTTTACAGTACTTACATTTTCGCCTTCAGGAGCGTAGTTGGTTTCAGAAGCG
>JAFWXS010000107.1 GCA_017517925.1 Bacteroidaceae bacterium
CGCCGTATTCAGACTCGGCAGCACCGCCGCCGCAGACAGCCTTGATGGCAGCGTTGTAGGTGGTGTTCTGGGTCAGGCCGGTAGCGGTGTAGGGATTGGCGGTGACGTCGAATTCCTGGTCAAAGGCGCTGTTCCAGATGCGGAGAGTCCAATTGGTCTGCGATGCATCGGCAGTCCAGCTGAAGGTAGCGTCGGTGTAGTTAGGATCGGCCTGCAGGTCGGTCGGCACGAAGCAGGGCAGGTCGGCAGTGGTGAAGGTGCCGATGACCCAGTCGGAGCTGATGCCCTCGGTGGTGTCGCAGATGGCGCGGACCATAAACTGGTAAGCGGTTTCGGGCACAAGGCCGGTGACAGCATAGGTGGTAGCTCCGCTGACGGCAACAGGAGTGGGCCAGGTGGCCTCGGTGTTAGCCTTCCAGGAAACCTCGAAGTCGGTAGCGTTGCTGCTCCAGTTGAGGGTAGCGCTGTTGTAGGTCACATTGGTAGCGGCGAGGTTAGCGGGTTTGCCGCATCCGGCGCCGCAGCTGATGAGCTTCATACTGACACGATAGTTATAGTAATACTTAGAGCCCGAATAGGTAGAGCTGAAGACATCGGGGTGATAGGTGTCGCTGTACCATACAAGCGTCTTGTAGCCCGAGCAGCTGGAGCTATTGAAGATATAGGAGCTGCCGTTGTAGGCATTCGAGTTGTCGTCGACGATAACCATCAGGTTGCTGTGGCCATCCCAGGTGTAGACGGTGTCGAAGGTGAAATAGTTCCAACCCTGCGAGCAGTTGAGGTTACCCTCGTAGACTTTGACAGCGATGGTGGTGTCGAGCAGTTCGATGTCGCTCGAGCTGGAGAATACCGTTTTGTTGGTAGGCTGCAGCCAGATGGTGACATCGGTTTTGGAGGAAGAAGGAGTGGAGTAGGCATAGTCGTAGGCTATAGCCGAGATATCCACAGACCCTGCCAGCTCAGCGCTATCGATGATGGTTTCGGAGAGGGTGTATTTAAAGTAGTTGTTGACAGGAGTATAGTAGGTTGTACTTGTGGCAGCACCCGTGGAGGCGACGACAGCGTTGTCGCACATCTCGGTGCTGAGGTTGGCGGCGACGCTCCAATGGCTGGTATCGCCAGCGGTGCAGACGGCGCGGACGCGGAAGGTGTAGGCAGTCATCGAGTCGAGGCTAGAGAAGGTGTAGGGGTGGCTGGTGACGAAGATAGAAGTGGTCGTGGCGGCATCTTGCTGAGCATATTCGATTTCCCACTCAGAAGCAGCGGAGACATCGGTCCAGTCGATAGTGATCGAAGTGGTGCCAGCTTCGGAAGCGTGGACATTCTGCGGCACGAGGCAGGTGGGGACGTAGTCGAGCAGTATATCGTCGATATACATAGTTACAGCCGAAGTGCCGCGGTCGCTCTTGACAGCGATGTACTGGCCTGCGCCGGTATAGCCGGTGAAGGGTACTTCGACGAGAGTCCAGTTGGTACCTGAGACGGTGACGGTGTCGATGCCGACGAAAGTAGAGACATTGTTAGGATCGGTCATCACGCCAATCTGGAAGTCATTGGTATAGGAAGCCGACGAGGCTTTAGCCCAGAAGGAGAGCTGGAGCGAGTCGATACTAACACTTGGGTCGACGGGAGCGAGGACGAAGCCCTGGTAGTCGCCATAGGTGCCCGTGGTGGTAGTGTTGTACCAGTAGAGGCCCTTGGTGCCGCCGGCGGTGTGGTTGTAGGTCGACGAGCTGGAGACGTAGGGGTATCCGCCGTAGGAGGTACCGTTGTTGAGTCGTGTCCAGCAGTTGACGAAGGTGCTGCCCGTTGTGCTGGAGCCTGTCGGTTCGGTTTCGAAATCCTGCTCGTAGGGCAGAGTCATATAACCGCAAGGTGTGCGGAAATTGTAGACAGCCCAGAAGCTGGTGTCGCCAGCGCCGCAGAGGGAGCGCACACGGAAAGTGTAGTCGGTATTGGCTGTGAGGCCGGTGATGCTGCAGTTGTTGCTAGTGGTGGCGATGGGAGTACCGTTATCGAGCTGGTATTCCCACTGTGTGGCCGAGCCCGGTTCGGTCCAGGTGAAATCGACGCTGGTCTGGGTGAGGTTGCTGGCGGTGATGTTGTTAGGCATCGGGCACGTGTTGAGCATCAACGAGACGTTGTCGATAGCTGCAGGCGGCAAGTTGTAGACCGAGCCGTCGTTGCGCCAGAGGAATACGAGGTTGTAAGAGCCTGCGCCAGAAAGGGTGAACTCCGTAATTTGGGTCTGCCAAGAGGTCTGCAGGTTCTGACGGTAGCCACCGTCGAGGGCTATGGATCCCGCCGGCATAGCCGAAGCGTTATCGAAGCCGCAATAGCCGCCAGCAACAATACTGACGCTGGCAGGTACGAGAGCGGCACGAATAAAGTCGAAGCTGCTTTCGCCGTTGCACTTCCAGTCGTAGGAGCAGATGTAGTTGCCCGGCTGCAGGTTGAAGGTGCGGGTAGCGAAAGAATAGGACTCCGTGCCGCTATAGCTGTTGGTGGAGCCATCGTTGGTGACATACAGGGATTGGGAGCCGCTATTGCTGACTGCATTGCCCACGACCCAGTAGTTGTTCTGGCCTGCCTGGATGAAATCCCAGTTGTTGGTACCTGTACCTTCAAAGCCACAGAAGAAAGGCAAGGAGGCACTGGAACTAGCAGTACGGAAGGTTTCCATACGAGTGGCTGAGGTGCCACTGGTGCATTCGGGAGTGACATAGACATCGTATTCAGTACTGGTGGCCAAGCCGTTGATGGTGAATGGCAGGCTAGTCACCGTAGCTGAAGTACCTGTACCGAGTGTGAAGCCGTGGAGGCCATACTCCACATTCCACGAGGTGGCGTTGCCATTTTCGGTCCAAGTGACGCTAAGATAGTTGCTGTCGAGGCCAGCCAGGGTAATGTCGGATACCGGCGGGCAGTCGGGCATAGGCTCGAGCGTAACGTCGTCGACGAAATAATAAGTAGCCGTGCTAGGATCGCGGAAATACTTCATAGCGATATGGTTGCCCGAACCGACAAAAGAGCTGAGGTAGGCGGTTTTCATATCGTAGACATTTCCAGCGACACTGACAGTGTCGACAGGGACGAAGGTGGTGGGATCGGTAATGTCCGAAATCACACCGATCTGGATATCGCCCGAGGTGGTGGTGGAATTCATTTTGACCCAGAAGGAGAGCTGGAGAGTATTGATAGGATAGATCGTGGTGTCGACGGGAGGCAGGATGGTGATGATCCAGTCGGCGTAGGTGCCGGTGGTAGTAGGCATATAATAGTATACGAAACCGGTGCCCGAATGTCCGCCTGTAGACCAGGAGGAGGGGTTGCCGATATAGCCAAAGTGGTAGGTAGTGGCATTGTCGAGGCGGCCCCAGCAGGGTATGCCGCAGTCGAGATTGGCGCTAGCACCTGCAGGAAGGCCTTCGAAGTCTTCGAAATAGGGCAGAACAGTAAGTTCGCCGCAGGAGGTACGGAAAGTATAGCTGTAAGACCAGTCGCCAAAGCCGCCGCCGTTGCAGATCTCACGTACATAGACCTCGTAGGGGGTATTGGCGTTGAGGTTGAAGATGTCGACCGAATCGGCACCAGTGACAACGATAGCGATACTGTCGTTGGGGTTGAAGCCCGGGATGCCATAGACGACCTCATAGGATCCGGAGTTGCCGGGAGTCCAGCTGATGGTAGCCTGGCTCTGGCCAATGTTGCTGGCACTAACGCCGGTGATACGCGGGCATTCGGGCAGGTAGTTCACGACGATATCGTCGACATAGACATAGCTATAGTCGTAGGTATTGTAGATGTTGAGCAGAGCGATAGTGCGGCTGGTGCCAGTATAGCCTGCAAACGAGACCTCGACAGGATTATGCTGAGAGACACTGAGGATGACGGTATCGATGGGAATGAAGTCAGTGCTGTCCATAACTCCGACCACGATGTTGTAGCCTGCGGAGGTGATGTAGCAATTCATACTGAGCATAACGCTATCGAGCGTTGTGGCAATCGGAGGCAGCGTAAAGTAGCCCTTTCCTGCCAGACGGAGGCTATAGTTGCCCGTGTTGGCATAAGTGGAGCTGTAATAGACACCAGGCAGGTAGCTGCCCGTCGTGTAAGAACCGCTTCCGATGAGCTCGTAATCCCAGCAGCTAGGCATAACATCGTAGTTGGTGCTGGAGGTGCTGGTGGTAACGGTTTCGAAGCCCTGAATATAAGGCAGAGAGACAGCATCACCACAAGAGGTGGTAGCGCTGACGGTAGCCGAATAGGTTTCGTTGTCGGTGCAGACATAGGAGATGCGGAACTCGTAGTCGGTGGCTGGTGACAGGTTGGTGACAGTATAGCTGGTGGTTGTGAGAGCCGTAGCTACAGAAGTCCACGTGGTGTCGCCAAACTGACGATATTCGAGATCCCACTCCGATTCCTGATAGCCAGGGATCCAAGAGACGGAGACCTCGTCGCTGGTATAGCCTGTAACGACCATAGCGGGGTTGGCACAGGTGCCCAAGGAGCCACAGCCATAGCCGTGGAGTTTCATATTGACACGATAGTTGACAGCGCTACCGTCGGAGAGGACGATGGAAGAGAGCGCATAGGGATCGTCGTCATTGTAATCGTGACGGCCCATTCCGGGAGCGTTATGATAGTTGAAAACATAGGAGCTTCCGTCATAATCGCCCGAATTGTCGTGAACAACGATAAGCAGGTTGTCGGTACCGTTGTAGGCGAAGGTGGTGTCGAAAGCGAAGTGGTTCCAACCGTTAGTGCAGTTGAGGCTGCCCGAATAGACCAGCTGGAAAGTGGTACTGGAGTACGGCACAAAAGCTGAAGCCAATGAGGTCTGGGAGACGTGAGCCAAATAGATGTCCACATCGGTCTTCACCGTAGAGGGCGAAGAGTAGCCATATTGGAAATCAATGCCCGTGAACTCGTTGGCACCGCCCAATTCCGAAGCCAGCACCAGCTGCTGGGTATAGGTATAGTTATAGTAGTTGTTGAGAGGCAGATAATAGGTAGTGCCCTCAGCAACGCCATTGCCGAGTTCGACATATCCGGTAGTGGTGGGGTCGATATAGCCGCAAGCGAGCGAATTGGTGTTGAAGACGATGCTGTCGACAGCACCCTCGCCTTCAGTACCGCAGTCGGCAGAGATGAGCAGCTTGTATTCCGCGCCGGCGTTCAAGCCTGTAAAAGCATAGAAGAGGTCGGTTGTGGTATAGGTTGTTGTGGAACCTGTGGAATCGATGAGAGTGAGGTTGAAGCCTGTAGGTTCGGCAATAGCGGTATGATAGTTCCAAGTGACAAGAGCGCTACCGGCAGTGGTAGTAGCGTCAATGCAGCAGACTTGCGGACAAACAGGCAGGACTTCGAGGGTCAAGTCGTCGACATAGGCATACCAGGAAGAAGCCGGACGAACGGCACGAAGGGCTACGAAGCGTCCTGTTCCGGTATAGCTGGCCAGCGAAGTGATGTACTCGGTAAAAGTAGTGCTGTTGCCCAAGTTGATGGTGTCGAGCGACACAAAAGTGCTGGCATCGTCGGGATTGGTCATCACACCCACGTGGAACACCGGGAAATAGGAGGTCGATGAACTCTTGGCCCAGAACTTGAATTGCAGCGAATTGATAGGATAGTTATCGGTATTGACAGGAGGCAAGACGACGATCTCGTAGTCGCCGTAGGTACCAGTGGTAGTAGTGTTGTACCAATAAAGGCCCTTGTTGCCACCAGGGGTGTGGTTGTAGGAGCTCGACGAGGATACATAAGGATATCCGCCATAGGTAGTGCCGTTGTTGAGGCGCTGCATACAGTCGACGAAAGGAGAGCCCGTCGAGGAGGTACCCGTAGATGCGCTCTCGAAATCCTGGGACCAGGGCAGCGAGTCGATAGGTAAGCAGCTGGTGCGGAAGTTGACAAAGGAATATCCAATCACATCGCCGCCACCGCAGTCGACCTCGATACCGAATCTGTATAGGGTGTTGGCGTTGAGGTTTGTGAAAGTGTAGAAAGTGTCGGTAAGGTTGCTGGCAACGGCAGTAGTGTCGGCCATATTATAAATGGTATAGGTGGCACCCGAGTTCATCGTGTCGAGCCACGAAATGGTTGCGGCATCGGAGGAGACGTCGAGTACGGTGAGGTTGCGTACCTTGAAGCAGGTGGGCGGTTCGCCTTCGCAACCCAACAGTTTATATTGGGGGACAGTAGAGGTACTGCCAGAAGAGGCGCCGCTGTTGTTGATGGAGCCGATGACGAAGGGTCCCGGAGAGTCGCGATAGCAGTAGCGGCCAAGGGTTCCGCTTGCAGAATAGGCAGCAAAAGTAGCGCCCGAAGAATAAGAGCCGTGGCTACGGACGACAGCAACGACGATGTTGCTGCTTCCGTCCCACATAAAGGAGTCGTCAAATTCGACGGTTTTCCAACCAGTGGAAGTGTAGCTGAGGTTTCCGGCGAAGACCATTTCGAAGGTAGCGGGGTCATCGATGAAACCAGAGCTCAGCGAGTTCACCGTAGTGTTGGCCAAATAGATGGTACAGTTGGTGAAGTAGGTGCCTGCCGTAGTGACGGTAGGATTGAACATCAATCCCTTAAACTCGTTGGTCAAGTAGTTGCTCAACGTAGAAGCAGGGATAATCACCTCGCTATAGCTATAATTGTAAAAGCTATAGCCCGGGAAGTAAGTTGTTGTCGATGTTCCTGTTCCGTTGGCCACCGTGTCGGGTGGGTTTCCGTCGCAGGAAATCTGCGCTTGCGTTGCCCACGGCACACATAGCGCCGCGATAAGCAACAATTTTTGTAAGAACTTTAACATAACACTAAAAATTTAGTTAATAAAAATATAATAGATTGAATATCATTTATCAATCCCAAAGCGAAGGAAGTGTTATGTAGTAAGGGGGAGTAGAAGGAGTCGAAAGGATTTTAACGACAAAGCAATTATTCGTCAAAGAACGTCAAATCAAGAAAAACTAGCCCCAAATTTAAAGTTAAAATGTAAAAATAGTCTGTTTTAGTTTTAAAAAATATGGGTACAAATTTACGAAATAAAATCCACCTGGCAAAATAAATCGAGGAGAAAAAACTGAATTTTATTCAAAGTTTTCTCTTATCGACATAGCACTCAAATATTTTACTTTTCTTGTTAATACTAGGGTTTTCGTCCTGTAACGCATTGATTGATGATGTTTTTTAGACTTTGGCTGGGGGCAATTTCCATTTTTTTGTGGTCTGGAAGCTGTCTGAATTTTTGAAGCTGTTTTAATTTGATTAATGGATTTTGTTTCGTGGGTGATGGATTTTTGTTCATTGCATCGGATTGCGGGTGGGGGTTTGCGGGTGCGACACACCCCGCCCTTCGGGCACCCCTCTCCAAGAGGGGATGGCTACGCAGTACATTTCTATGCATATTGTTGCATTAAACGACTTGACATCCTAGCC
>JAFWXS010000108.1 GCA_017517925.1 Bacteroidaceae bacterium
GCGACTCTTGCTCTCGGCAAGGTTCGCCCAATCCTCCTTGGAGAGTTCTTGCCCCGTAGAGTAGTATTTCTGCTTGCGGTTGTAGATGACCTGTATCTTGACAGGAAATAGACCGCTCTTCTTGGCTCGACGGGCATCCAGCACCGAGAGTACCGATATGCCGTCCTTTGAATACTTGAACATAATCTGCCGTTTTTTAGGTTAATTACTTCTGTGTATGCAAATCCTTGCACATACTATTTGCATACAAAAATAGATATTATCGGCAAATTCTGCAAATCGCGAGAAAAGAAAATTTGCCAAAATACACTAAAACACAATGTTTTGCATATTATTGGCAAATCTTAGAAAATGGATAAAAACACCCTATAATTTACTAAAAGAAAACAGCTGTTTCCGCTAAAAAAAATGGCAGCCTCGTAGTTTCAGTCACGGGGGATGATCCTCCGTTTTTTATGAGTAGGGGATGTCCTTCCGCTCTTTTTGTATAGAGACTTTCGTAGTCCTGAAAATTGTGCCGAATTCGATATAATGGGAGCTTGGATGGACAAACTCCAGTTATAAAACCGCCGATAACGTGCGAAAGTTTGAAAAAAAACACAACTTTCGCACGCTATCGATGGTTTTTCTTGAAAAAGTCGTTATTTTTGCACGCAGAACATCAATTGTAGCATTTATGGGACAGGTGATTGTAGGCAGAAAGAAAGAGCTTGCTCAGATAAGCCAATACTATAACTCTGGTAAGGCCGAGTTTATCGCAGTGTACGGACGTCGACGCGTGGGCAAGACCTTTCTTATACGTCAATATTTCAAGAATCAGTTTGCATTTGACATGACTGGAGTTATGGAGGGGAGCAAGTCGGAACAGATGGCAGCCTTTCATGCAGCATTGAAAACGTATGGCTATAAAGGGAAGAAGAATCAGAACTGGATTGATGCCTTCTTTGCACTAAGGCAGTTGCTGGAATCCAAGATTGAAGAGGGGACGCGTTGCGTGGTATTTATAGATGAGTTGCCTTGCCTTGATACGCCCAAGGCAGGTTTTGTAAATGCACTCGGACACTTCTGGAACAATTGGGCCAACTGGCAATCTGAAATCATGCTGATTGTTTGCGGGTCGGCCACATCCTGGATGGTGCGCAATGTAATAGACAACCATGGTGGACTTCATGACCGTATCACCCACGAGATGCACCTTCATCCGTTCACATTGGGCGAAGCGGAAGAATTCTTTGCAAGCAACGGATTTGTATGGAACAGGCTTAGCGTCGTGCAGACCTATATGGCTATAGGGGGTGTGCCTTACTATATGAGCCTATTTGACAAGACTGACAGTCCGGCGACAGGACTGGACAGGCTTTTCTTCAGCAATAATGCGGAACTGAAAAAGGAGTACCGCAGACTGTTCTCGTCTTTGTTCAAGAACCCTCAACCTTACCTCGAAATCATCGCTTTGCTCGCCAAACAGCCCAAGGGCATGACCCGCGAAGAAATTAGCGTAGCACTTGACACAGACAACAATGGAAGATTGGGCGATATGTTAACCGACCTTGTCTATTGTGACTTCTTGCGAAAATGCAACGTACGCGAAAAGCGGGTAAAGACAAATTCCGCCATATATCAGTTGGTTGATTTCTATACAATTTTTTACAATACGTTCATTAACAGGAGTAATGTAGACGAGCATTTCTGGACTCACAACATAAATACTCCTGCAATCAACGCATGGTATGGACTGGCATTTGAACGCATCTGTAAGGCCCACATGCCACAAATAAAGTCCGCATTGGGCATTGCCAATGTTTCAACAGAATATTATACCTGGCGAACAAAACAAACTGAAAACGGTGCGCAAATAGACATTATAATAGATCGGGCTGACAATACCATTAACCTATGTGAAGTCAAGTATAGCGAAGAGCTTTACAGCCTTGATAGAGAGGAGTACCTGAAAATCAAAAACCGTATCAAGGCTTTTCAAGAAATCACAAACACTCGCAGCAGCATTATTCCCACCATGATTACTACATTCGGAATGAAAGAGGGAATGTATAGCGACCAGATTATAGCCAAGATTGATATGGATGCTCTGTTTTAGGTGTATTTCTCTGCCCACGGTGACAAAGGGCAGAATAAAACGACAGACTTCTTCCATATACGACCGAGATACCAATAAAGATTTCTTGAATATATAATCTCGGTCGAAGCGCTATCGGATTTTCGGTCGCAACCGCCATTCTCACAACTCCCTGCGGAACTCCGAGGGGGAGATGCCCGTGGCGTTGCAGAAGAAGCGGGTGAAGTGGTTGGGGTAGCTGAAGCCGAGCTGCGAGGCCACGGCATTGACGGACAGGTGAGGGTCGGCAAGCAAGGACTTGGCCTTCTCGATGATCTTGTTGCGTATGTACTCCTTGGCCGTGATACCCAGCTCGTGCTTCACCACATCGCCGAAGTAGTTGGCCGAGAGGTGGAACTGTCCGCTGCACCATGCCACGTGGGGCGGCCCGAAGCGGCGGGGCAGCTCGCTGCCGTCGGCCAGGTAGCTGTCGAGCATCGAGTCGAGCTGGCGCACAAGCTCCGAGGCCTTCACCTTCCTGGTGTCGAACTGGCGGTCGTAGAACCTGCGGCAGTAGCTGAGCAGCTGGCCTATGCCGAGGCGCAGCATGTGGCCCGTGAACTCATCGTCGGGGGCGCGCAGCTCGGTGAGGATAGTGTTGAAGCAGTTGTACATGATGCGGCGCTCGCCCTCATACAGCTTGAGTGCCTCGAAGACTTCGTAGTCGAAGAAGTTGAACATGTAGAAGTCGCGCCCGAGACCGGTGTTGACAATCAGGTCGGGACGGAAGGCGAGCATCCACCCCCTGGGCCTCACATTGGGGTCGAGGCTCACGCTCATCACATGGCCGGGGCGCATGGTGAACGCCGTGCCTGCCTGATAGCGCATGCAGGAGTCGCGCAGGCGCAGCTCGCCGAAGTCGGCATCCATCAGCACCACGCAGTACATGCCGAAGTCTGTAGGCTCGAAGAGCGAGGCGTCGGCATCGGCCAAATTGCACGCGCTCACCTGAGGATGGTAGGTGGGCTGACCGAAAAAGCTGTTGAATTGCTCTATGCTCTCTATCTTTCGTATCATATATTCTTCTTTTTAGGAGGAGTTAAAGGGAGTTATACTCCGCTGCGCTCCGTTTGGGGAGTTAAAGGGAGTTATACTCGCTGCGCTCCGTTTGGGGGGGGGGGGGAGATAAAGGCCAAATGTCCTTTCGCGCGTAAATCTTATCTCCCTTAACTCCCCTAACTCCCTTAACTCCCTTAACTCCTATATATCTATAGGTAAATATGGTACAAATATAGCGGTTTTAGTCAAAAAAGAGGTAATAATGGTACTTAAAAAAGGTAGATTTTTGCTACATAAGTAAAAAAGGTATTTTTTTCCGTAAAAAAAGTATATGCCCTATTGAAGATAAATCATACTTTTGCAACCGCTATGTGAAGACATAACCTCAATCATTAAATGTAGACTAACAAAACTAATATATAAAAACATAAGACTATGGCAGTAAAATTCTATCAGGAACAGAACCAGGTTCCCCTCGAGATGCACAAGGTGCGCATGATTCAGAAGCTCTCACTCCTCCCCGTAGAGGACCGCTTAAAGAAAATACAGCAGGCAGGCAACAACACCTTCCTCCTGCAGAACCGCGACATCTATCTCGACATGCTCACCGACTCGGGCGTGAACGCCATGAGCGACCTGCAGATGGCCGCCTCGATGCGTGCCGACGACTCGTATGCAGGCTCTGAGACCTTCATCCGCGTGAAGGAGGCCGTGAAGGAGGTATTCGGCACGGAGAATGTGTTGCCCGCACATCAGGGACGTGCCTGCGAGAACATCCTGGCATCGGCACTGGTAAAGCCCGGGCAGGTGGCACTGATGAACTTCCACTTCACCACCACCAAGGCTCACATCACACGCATGGGAGGCACTGTAGAGGAACTCATTGCCGAGAAGGGCCTCAGGCCCCAAACGAACGACCCGTTCAAGGGCGACTTCGACCTCAAGAAACTGCGTGCCACCATCAAGGAGAAAGGAGCCGAGAACATCGCCTTCGTGCGCGTAGAGTCGGGTACCAACCTCATCGGCGGACAGCCCGTATCGCTTGAGAACATGCTTGCCGTGACCGACATCTGCCACGACAACAACATCATCAGCGTGCTCGATGCCTCACTGCTGCAGGACAACGTCTACTTCATGAAGACCCGTGAGGCCCGCTGCAAATATATGGACATCAAGTCTATCTACCACCTCCTGGCCGACCACTTCGACATCATCTACTTCTCGGCCCGCAAGCTCGGCTTCGCCAAGGGCGGTATCATCACCAGCAAGGATGAGAAGTTCACCAAGATGATGGTCGAGTACATCCCCCTCTACGAGGGCTTCCTCACCTATGGCGGTATGGACGTGCGCTCTATGGAGGCTATGGCACAGGGTCTCTACGAGAGCCTCGACATGGAGTACATTAGCCAGGGTCCCGAGTTCATCAACTACCTTGCCAAGGAGCTCGACGACTACGGTGTGCCCGTCATCCTCCCTGCTGGCGGACTGGGCTGTCACCTCAATGCCGGAGCCTTTGTTCCCGACATGCCGCACGACCAGTACCCTGCTGCTGCCGTTGCCGCAGCGCTCTACATCGCCAGCGGTATCCGTGGCATGGAGCGCGGCACCCTCTCTGAGCAGCGCAACCCCGACGGCACCGAGCCCTATGCCGAGCTCGAGCTCATGCGCCTCGCCGTACCCCGCCGCGTGTACACCCTCTCACAGCTCAAGTATGTGGCCGACCGCGTGAAGTGGCTTTGGGACAACCGCGAGCTCATCGGTGGTCTCGAGTGGGTCGAGGAGCCCTCAGTGCTCCGTTTCTTCTCAGGTCGCCTCAAGGAGAAGGGCTACTGGCAAGAGCAGCTGGCCGAGAAGTTCCGCAAAGACTTCGGCGAGTCGCTGTAATCCCTATGACTTATCATAATGAAAGAGGGTGTGTCGCGCGACACACCCTTGTTTCATTTTATCCGTATCATTCAGAGCAACGCAAAGCCGCCCGTAGGGGCCGGGAGCTGCAGACCACAGAGGTAGAGAGAAGGGAGCCTCACGGCTCCCCCCCCTAAAAATCGCACGATCACTCAGAAGTTGTTTGGATTTTATTTCAAGTTTAGTTGAGAGTCATTTTGAGTAGATTTGAGAGGGCAAAGATGCCCAAAAGGGCCTCAAATGAACAGAAAAGTTCTTCAAATACATGTTAGCGGTAAAAATCCAAACAGCTTCTTACTTGGCTACAAACTTGATATTTCGAAGGTGCTGGCGGGCAGTCCGTCGCCGTTGACGAGGTTGGCGCGGGTGAAGGGTTGCCAGCCGTAGCGTGCGCGCGTGGGGCGCTTCACCTGACTGGATTGTAGAATGATGGTGCTGCCTTTGATTTCTACCTTGTCGGCTGGGTAGTAGATGCCGTGTTCGTCGGCTACCTCGAAGGTACGTAGGGGGGCTCCGTCGCTTGCGGTCATGCCCTCGGCGTGGTCGAAGGTGAGGACGATGCTCTTGCCCTTGCTCTCTGCACTACGTATGGCAGGGCCTGAAGGGTTGACGTGGCTGTATCCGTAGTCGTGGTGCAGGGCTATGCGGGCGAGGCGCTCGCCGATGGGGCGCTTCTCGCGCGGGTGTACGTCCAAGGAGTCGCCCTTGTCGCTCGACACGGCCATCGCGCAGTGGGGTATCGCTTCGGCAAGGCGGCGCTGGGTGTCGCGGAAGTGGGGCCACGAGGGGCGGGCGATGCTCGAGAGTTGTACGAAGTGGAAGGGCATCGCTTCATCGTCCCAGGCACGGCGCCAGCTGCTGACGAGGGCGGGGAACTCGGTGGCGAAGAGCTCTACGTTGTGCGCGTTCGACTCGCCCTGATACCATATCACGCCACGCAGGGGGAAACCTGCCAAGGGGGCTATACCTGCCTCGTAGAGGTAGCAGGGCTCGTAGGGGTGGCGCTGCATGGGGTGGGTGCTCAGCTGTGTGTTGTGCGTGCCGCGGCCACGTACCCAGTCCTGCACGCGGTCGTTGCGGCGCCAGTCGGTGAGGATATCTACCAGCTCAGGGTGGTACTCTATGGTGTGGCGGTCTATGAACGACTCGATGGGCGCTCCGCCCACGGCATTGCAGATGAGGCCTACGGGTACACCGAGCGAGTCGGCCAGCATGGCACCGAAGTGGCAGGCGACGGCCGAGAACTGTGCGGCATTGTGCTCTGTGATGGGCTGCCACTGTGTGGGCAGATAGTGCTCGAGGCGGTTGAGCGCAACGAGCGAAGCGCTGTCCCATGCCACGGCATCGGTGTATACACGGGGGCGCATATCGTAGAGGCGCAGGTTCTTGGTGGAGGCTTCGGCAATGTTGGCCTTGGCATGGGTGGCTTGGCGCAGCATGAATACCATGTTCGACTGTCCCGAGCAGAGCCATACCTCGCCTACGAGGAGGTCGGTAAGGGTGATGGTACTGTCGCCGTCGGTGACGGTGAGTGTGAAGGGCTTGCCTGTTGCCTTCAAGGGCTTGAACGACAATTGCCACGTGCCGTCTTCGGCAGCAGTGGTGCGCTGCTTGTCTTTGCCCAACTGTGCGGTAATCTTCTGTCCGGCGTTGGCCTTACCCTGGAGGAAGAAAGGCTTGTCGCGCTGTATCACCATGTGGGAGGTGTAGATGGCGGGGAGGCTGAGGCCGCCGTGGTCGCCTGTCATGGCCGAGTAGACGGTTCGGGCCAGTATCTCGGCTCCCTCGGCATCGGGGTGCAGGGCATCGGCAAAGAGGTCGGGACGGTGGTAGAGCGGCTCGTGAAGGTCGATGAGGTGTACGTCGGCCAGCAGGGCTACCTCCTCGATGGCTTGCTGTATCTGTGCGTGCCAGTCGCGCGTGCCCGACTTGAAACGGCGGTGCCCGTGGAAGATGGGGGTCATGCGGCATACCCACACCTCTACCTCAGGATTCACCGCGCGCAGAGAGTCGATGATGGCCAGATAGTTAGGGATAAACTCGTCACGATAGTTGGGCCAGTTGCGAGGGTCTGTGTCATTAAGCCCTAAATGTATGATGGCTTTGTCGGGAGCAAAGGCGAGGGCATCGCGCCATGCCTGTTGATGGATGTAGGGACGATGTCCACGATAGAGAAGCGTTGCGCCTGAATGGCCGAAGTTGCGCACCTCGTAGCTTTCGCCCAACATCTGTCCCAACTTGGTAGGATAAGATGTCAGCGCCGGTGATTGATGTCCATAGCCATAGGTGACACTGTTACCTATACAGGCCACGCGAATGGACTGACGGGCTTGCACTGTAGTGAAGCCAACACAGAGTAATAATAGGGCGCATAGACCTTTGATGGCATTGTGTCTCATGGCGTTTTCTTTTAGTTAATGGGGTTATGAGTCGATAGGGAGATGCTTTTCCCGGGTATCCCTGTCAATATCCCTCGCGATACTTTCCCTCCTCCTTGTCGGTGAGCATACTGAGGTAGGAGGCGTAGCGCGACTGGCTGATGCGGCTCTCCTCGACGGCTTGGCGCACGGCGCAGTGGGGCTCGTGGGTGTGGGTGCAGTTGCCGTAGCGGCAGTCGGCCGAGATGGCGAATATCTCGCGGAAGTAGTGTCCTATCTCCTCCTCCTCCATGTCGAAGGTGCCGAAGCCCTTGACACCTGGAGTGTCGATAAGCCAGCCGCCGTCGCCGAGAGGGAACATCTCGGAGAAGGTGGTGGTGTGCATACCGGTGTTGTGTCGCTCGGAGATGTCTCCCGTGCGTAGGTTGAGGTCGGGCAGCAGGGCATTGATGAGGGTACTCTTGCCTACGCCTGAGTTGCCTGAGAGCAGGGTGATCTTGCCCGCGAGCGAGGCGCGCACCGAGTCGAGCCCCTCGCTGTTCAGTGCCGACACGCAGGAGCACTCGTAGCCGATGGTGCGGTAGAGGTGCACGATGGCGTCGAGGTAGCGACGCTCGGCATCGTCGTAGCGGTCTACCTTGTTGAACACGATGTGTACGGGGATACGGTAGGCCTCGGCGGTAGCGAGGAAGCGGTCGATGAAGGTGGTGGAGGTCTCGGGGTAGTTGACGGTGACGATGAGCAGGCACATGTCGACATTGGCTGCGAGGATGTGTGACTGCTTGGAGAGGTTCGAGGCGCGGCGTATGATGTAGTTGCGGCGCTCCTCGATGTCGGTGATGTAGGCAGTACCGTCGGTAGGTTCAGTGAGTACTACCCTGTCGCCTACGGCCACAGGGTTGGTGCTACGTATGCCTTTGAGCCGGAAGTTGCCTTTGATGCGGCAATCCACGAGGATGCCCTCATCGGTCTTTACGGTGTACTGGCTGCCGGTGTTTTTGATTACGAGTCCGCGCATGGATGAGAGATGAAAGTGGAGAAATGAAAGCGGAAAGATGAAAGTTCGAACAAGCGAGCGCAATGTAAGTACTTGCAATTGCTCAGCGAGCATCGCCGAACTTTCATCTTTCCACTTTCATCTCATTTTTTTACACTGTCATAATCTCCTTCTCCTTGTCGGCGTAGAGGTCGTCGACCTTCTTGATGTACTTGTCGTGCAGCTTCTGGAGCTTCTCCTCGCCGTCCTTCTGTACATCTTCGGGCATACCGTCCTTCACGGCCTTCTTGAGAGCGTCGATGCAGTCGCGGCGGGCGTTGCGGATGCTTATCTTGGCGTGCTCGGCCACCTCTTTACACTGCTTGGCCAACTGCTTGCGGCGTTCCTCGGTGAGGGGAGGGATGCCGAGGCGGATGATCTCTCCGTTGTTCTCGGGCATGATGCCTACGGGAGAGTCGATGATGGCCTTCTCGATGATGCGGAACATGCTCTTGTCCCAGGGCTTGATGGCGATGGTGCGTGCATCGGGGGTAGTGATAGAGGCTACGCCTGTGAGGGGTACCATGCTGCCGTATGAGTCTACGCGGATGCCGTCGAGGATGTGTACGTTGGCTTTGCCGGCGCGGATGCGGGCCAACTCGTCTTCAACGTGGAGGATGGCCATCTCCATCATCTCCTGTGCTTCGTTCAAGTATTCTTGCATAATATTCTAAGTTTTTAAGTTTATGAGTTTTTAAGTTAACAAAGTCAAAGGTAAGCGGTTTTTTCGTTTTTTGCAACAGTTTGGTGGTATATGTGTATAAATAGAATGTGATTTTGTGATTTTTTGAGGATTTTGTTCGTCAGTTTGGGATAAGTTATTATATTTGCAAAACTTGAGATGCTATGGAAAGACACTTGATAGAACTGCTCGACAAACTGCCTCCCATCTCACTTGCTGAGATGAAGGGTATCAAGCTGATGAATCGTATCGACAAGAAGTACTTGGCCACGATCAGTCAGCTGGAGCAATTGCTTGTAATGGCGCAGGGCAAATACATGGTGCAGCAGATTGAGGGCATGCGCTACAGCCGTTATCATACTGTTTATTTCGACACTCCCGACGAGGAGATGTACACAGAGCATCACAACGGGCGCCTCGTGAGGCAGAAGGTGCGTGTTCGCACGTATCTCGATTCGGGTGATACCTTCTTGGAGGTGAAGAACAAGAACAATCACGGACGAACGAAGAAGAAGCGCATCACGGTGCAGGGGCTGCATACGTTGCACGAGGATGAAGGCGACACGTTGCTGTCCAAGCATTCCAAGTACTTGCTTGATGACCTCGTACCCAAGGTGGAGAACCGCTTCGAGCGCATCACCTTGGTGAACATGGCCAAGACCGAGCGTCTCACCATCGACTGCCATGTAAAATTCCACCATATAGAAACTGATATACACGACACCTTCGACCGCTTGGTCATCATCGAACTCAAGCGTGACGGCAATGTCTATTCGCCCGTGAAGAGCATGTTGCGCGAACTGCGTATCAAGCCTTCGGGCTTCAGTAAATATTGTATCGGGTCGGCAATGACCAAGCCCTCGCTGAAGCGTAACCGTTTCAAGAAGAAATTCGTAAGGATAAACAAACTATTAAATAATCTCTAAGACTATGGTAAACCTTTTTAGTATTCTTGCCGCAGGGACAAAGACGCTCCTCATGGCAACCGAAGAGCTGGGAGCTGACTCGCTTGAACTGGTAGCGTCACAGGCTGCCGAGGCTCTAACCACCTCACCGTGGGCCGACTGGTACGGCTTTTCCGAACTGCTCATCCGCTTCTTGCTCAACACGGCAGTCATTGCATTGATTGTGCGCGTGTTCTACTACCCCAAGAGCAAGCGTCGCGACTATTTCGTGACCTTCATCCTTATCTCCATCAGTGTGTTCCTGCTCATCTTCCTCATGGGAGGCGTGAAATTAAAGGTGGGCTTTGCCTTGGGACTGTTTGCCATCTTTGGTATCATCCGTTACCGCACCGAGTCGGTGCCCATCCGCGAGATGACCTACCTGTTCCTCATCATTGCCGTCAGCGCCATCAACGGCCTGGCTACGAGCATCAGTTATGCGGAGTTGCTGGCTACCAACCTGCTGTTTATCCTTTCTCTCTGGGTATGCGAGAGCCGCCGTTGGGTGAAGCACGTGGCCAGCAAGTTGGTACTGTATGACAATATCAACCTCATCACTCCCGAGAAAGAGGCCGAACTGATCGAAGACCTGAAAAAGCGTACCGGTCTGGATATACTGCGTGTAGAGGTGGGGGCCATCGACTTCTCCAAGGACACGGCCATGGTAAAGGTCTATTACGAACCGCTGAGCAATGAGATAAACAGTGTCGACCATGTAGGTCGCCTGCCCAAGATGGGATGATTTTTTTGGAAAAAGTTGATTCTTTTCAGACTCTTTTCAAAATTGCGCCTTATTTTTGTCGCGTAAATAAGTGAATAAAACTATGAAAACTATGAAACGATTTTTTTGTATAGGATGCCTGCTGTTGGCTGCAGCCACCGCTACCGCGCAGAGTGACTTCGGTGTGTGGACCAGTATTGAGGGATCTACGAAGTTGAACAAGAGTATGGAACTCTCGTTGGAAGGTGAGTACCGAACGCAAGACATGTCGTCGATGACTGAACGTATCGCCACAGGTATCAGCCTCTCCTATAAGAATAAGAACTTCCTCCCCTTCCTTAAAGCCGATGTGGGCTATTCGGTCATGTCGATGTATGGCTTGGGTGAAACTGCGGTAAAGTATTGCACTGACGATGAAGGAAACTTCGAAGAGGATGATAACGGCAACCTCATCCCCAAGCATATGAACGTTGATGCTCCCTATTGGTATACCCGTCATCGTGCCACAGCTTCGCTCACGGGGTCTGTCAAGTGGGGGCGTTTTAAGTTCTCGCTGCGCGAACGCTACCAGTTTACTCATCGTATGAGAAGCTATTGCGATCGTGAACGTTGGTATTATGATCCGTTCCATGCCATTACTGATACTCCTGAGTATTATATAGATGATGATCCCGAGAGTGACGATTACAGTTACATGACAGACGAGAAAAAATCCAAGAGCGACCACAAACTCCGTTCTCGTCTTTCGGTGAGCTACGATATTAAGAAGTGCCCGTTCGAGCCTTTTGCCGAGGTGGAGGTCTATAACGAATTGGGCAACGCCTTTGCCTACGATAAGATACGCTATACCGTGGGAACAGAATATAAAATCAATAAAGAACATAAACTGTCACTCTACTATCGTTATCAAGATTATGCCGATGTAGATGAGGTAAGTGGGCATGTTTTGGGTATTGGCTACGCCTTTGAATTCTAAATAGAGAATCGACTGAAACTATGAGACGACGTACATATATATTCTTGACTATACTATTGGCTTCAGCCATGCAGGTGAGAGCACAGCAAATGGCGGTGACACTGAGTGATGGCAACGAATTGAAGTTCGAGGAGAACTATACCTCTTGTAAGATAACCTTCTCGGATGGCCAGATGCTGTTCCATGTTAATGGCGCGGTGAAGAATACAATCGGCATCAAAGATATCAACCGTATCTATTTCTATTCTGTTGATGCAGGTGTAGATGAGCTGCAAAGCAAGGATGTTGTGACCTATTCTGCCACCACCGAAGAACTCCTTGTCCATGCCCAGCCAGGCACAGCTGTGACCGTATATTATGCCAGTGGTGCGTTGGCTTTGTCGCAGGTGCAAACCATTGCGGGCACTCCTGTCAGTGTGGCGCACTTGCCTGCTGGCGTCTATGTGGCTGTTGTCGGTAATGTAACCCTTAAATTTGTAAAATCATGAAACGATTGATACTTCTCTCTTGGACCCTTGCGACAACCCTGCTTACGTGGGCTGTAACAGTTCCTTCTGATTTTCGTGTGGTGTGTAAGGATGGTTCGGCCGTCTACTTCTGTGGTGTGGGTACTGAACTCACATTCAATGAGGATGGAACCATATTGTATATACAGACAGAGGGACAAGAAGCCGTAGTCAGCTATGCTGTTGAAGGCATAGAGGCAATAGAGTTTGCGCAATTAGGTGTGGCGTATGATGCTTACGATTATGCAGGTGACCATATCGATGTGGTTTTCTCTTCGGCTGATAACATCTCTTTTTCTGAAGCTGAAGAGGAGATTATAACTGATGATACACACGATGATTATGGTGATTTCATCGAGAACTATAAACCCAAGAATACGGTTGTCATTACCTACAAAGAGGGAGGAAAGGCTACTTATACAGGAAATCCTTCTGGCGTGAACGTTATTGTAAGTGGTAACCATGTGATGGTGACTTCGTCCAAGAAAGATGTAGCTTATACGCTAAAGGGTTCTACTACAAATGGCTCATTCAAACTCTACTCCGACAAGAAGTCTCAGATAAATCTCAACGGAGTCAGCATCACCAACCCTACCGGTGCGGCCATCAATATCCAGTCGGGCAAGACGATGCTGATAAAGCTCGCCGATGGTACCACAAACTATCTGGAAGACGGTGCCGAATATACGCTTACCGATGGTGAGCAGCAGAAGGGAACCTTCTTCAGCGAGGGCCAGCTTGTATTCTCGGGTGAGGGCGCGCTTAACGTGAAGAGCAACTATGGACATGGTATTGCCAGCGACGACTATGTGCGCGTGCGTGGAGGTAATATTACGATCAATTCTACCCGCGACGGCATCAGCACCAGCGACCGCTTCATCATGTATGGCGGTGACGTGAATATCACCGCCCTGCAAGACGGCATTGATGTTGACGAGGGATACATCGAGATCGGCGCTGGCCTGCTTACCGTCAATGCGGGCGATGAGGGTATCACCGCCTCGTATGAGGGAGATGAAGACACGGGTGTCATCGATCCCCTCATCACTCCTTATATAGATATCAAGGGTGGACTCGTCAAGGTCACCACCACGGGCGACAAGGGGCACGGCCTCCGTGCCATGTCTACCCTGAACATGTCGGGCGGTATCGTGCAAGCTACCGTGATGGGTGCCGGATCCAAGGCCTTGATGAGCGAGGGCGATATGTCGCTCACCGGAGGCAAGGTGACAGCCTTTGCCGAGGGCGGTGCGCTCTACGAAAACGATATCAATGACCTCTCCTCTTCGGCCTGTGTGCGCAGCAAGGGTGTACTCACGATTGAAAATATAATCCTTGGTGTCAAGAGTACCGGCACAGGGGGTAAGGGAATCAACAACGTGGGGGATGTCACCATCAAGAACAGCCGTGTTGCTGTGGTAGCCTCAGGCGAGACGCATAGGCACGATGGACTTGACTCGCGCTCGCGCGGTGTCACTACCGATGGCAACTTGACGCTCGACGGTGGGTCATTGCTGGTGAAGTCGTACGAAGAGCCTCTGTATGTGAAGGGCGTACAGAACTTCTTAAACAAGGCTGTGTATAACGGTTATCTGACCAACGCGAAATGAACGTCGGTTAACTTGCAGTATCCCTCCTCGCGGCTCTGACGGCCGTTGGATTCATATCTCCGATGTGCCGAGCGACCTCAGATGCCAGGTCATCGGGGAGTGATGTAGAGAATAAGGCCATTTAATGTCCATTGTACATTGCAAAAAGCGGCATGTACGATGGATGAGGAGGAAGATGTCGCAGAGAGATTGTGCAAATTGAACATTTTATCCTTGAAAATGGTCATGCAATATAGAATATATGAAGTAATTTTGCATGCCCCTGCAGCCAAGTGCGAGACGGCATATCGGGGAGGAATCAAGATTTACGATATATTTATATGATATGCAAAGGAGCGATACGATGAATTATAGTTTCAAGAGTAAGCTTAAGATGTATATCAACTCCAGCGTGGTGTTGATATTCTTTACCGTGGTGGCACTGGTGTGTGCCAACGCGCCGGTAGTGAAAGACTGGTATGCCGCACTATGGACACAGGAAGTGAGTCTTGCGGTGGGCGACTTCAACTTCTTCAGCCACCATGGGCATGCCATCACCTTGGGGCAGATGATCAATGACTTCCTCATGGCCATCTTCTTCCTCTCGGTAGGGCTGGAGATTAAGCGTGAAATCATGGTAGGCGAGCTCTCTTCGCGCGAGAAAGCGCTGTTGCCTGTCATCGGTGCCATAGGAGGCATGCTGTTGCCAGTGCTCGTCTTCTATCTCGCATGCCCCGGCGATGCAGCCATGCAGCGTGGGTTGGCCATCCCGATGGCTACCGACATAGCCTTCTCTTTAGGTATACTGTCGGTGTTCAAGATGCGTGTGCCCATAGGGCTGAAGATGTTTCTCGCGGCGCTTGCCGTGGCCGATGACTTGGGCGGCATACTCGTGATAGCGCTCTTCTACTCGTCGGACATCAACCTACTCTACCTCGGCCTCTCGGCACTGTGTGTGGTGGCAATGGTCATCGGTAACATCAAGAATGTGAGTGCAAAGCTCTTCTATGTGTCCATCGGTCTCGTGCTGTGGTTCTTCATGCTCAACTCGGGTATCCACGCCACCATTGCCGGTGTCATCGTGGCCTTCTGCATCCCTGGCACATTGAAGAAGAGCACGGGATATTACATCGAGCGCATACGTAGCAACGTGAACAGATTCCCTGTCATCGAGGTGGGGCAGCGGCACAAGACCATCGTGCTCTCCAATGACCAGATACATATGCTGAAGAGCATCGAGTCGGCAGCCGACCACATGATAAGCCCCCTGCAGGAAATGGAAGACCGCCTCCACACGCCCATCAACTACGTGGTGTTGCCGCTCTTCGCTTTCGCCAATGCCGGGGTATGCCTTGCGGGAATGAGCGTGGGCGATGTGTTCTCGGGCGTGAGCTTGGCGGTGATGCTGGGCCTCGTCATAGGTAAGTTTTTGGGCGTGTTCTCCTTCTCGTGGTTGGCCGTGCGCATGGGCATCGTTGCCCTGCCTACAGGTGCCACGTGGAAGAGCTTTGCCAGCGTGTGTGTGGTGTGCGGTATAGGGTTTACCGTGTCGATGTTCATCGCCGAGCTCTCCTATGCAGGCCTCGGAGCATCGGCTGCCGCACTGCTACCCCAAGCCAAGCTGGGCGTGCTGTGCGGCTCGATAATCTCGGCTATCCTCGGCTGTATATTGCTGAACAGGACGTTGCCGAGAAAGAGATAAACAAATTCTTCACCTTAGGAAAAGATTAAAATATAAGGTGGCAAGTTAACTTGCCACCTTTACTTATTATCTCCTCACACCCTCGAACTCTACAGTCACCACACCCAACGGATAGGTAATATCGAGTGTACGCTCATCGTATTCACCATAGACGGGGATGGATTTAGCACCGATAGTGACCGTCCCGCTCAAGGGTGCCTCACCATCGACCGTAGGGCCTACGAGACAACGGGCTGTGACGGTGCCAAAGTTCATATTCTCGCCCAACAACCCGGCCAACGGCTCTCCAAGAAGGGTTGACAAGTCGAGGTCTATCGCAACATCGACATATGCATCGCCAGCCTTGGTTACAATTGCCTGATGAGGAAACTCCAGATCATCTTGAGAATTGCCAGGCACGTTCAACTTTACCTCTATCTTCCCCTGATAAGTACCACTCATCGTCTCGGGAGTTATACGATGGTCGCATGAGGTCATCAATCCTAATGTGCAAACGAGGGCACAAACATAAAATACTTTTGTCTTCATAATTTCTACTTTATTAGTGATTACGAAGGCAAAGGTAGCAGGCAAATCTGAAAAGATTCTGAAAAAATAAGAAAAAGAGCAGTTAATTGAAATATTTTTCGATGCGCTTGATCATCGATGAAAGGCAGAACACCACCACATGGTCGCCAGTCTGAATTTGTGTATCGCCCGTCACAAGGATACCTTCGTCCTTGCGCACTAAGCCACCAATGGTGACTCCCTTGGGCAATGTGAGGTCCTTGACCTGTGAGCGCGTCACACGAGCACCCTCCTTGACAACAAACTCCGCCACATCGGCATTGGCGAAGGTAAGGCACTTCACGTTCTCCACATCGGCATCGAGCAGCAGTTGGTAGATGTAACTGGCGGCAATTTTCTTTTTATTGATGACTGCACCGATATCGAGGCTTTCGGCCATACTGATATAATCGATATTCTCCACCTCGGCAATAGTCTTGAACACTCCCATACGCTTTGCCGAGAGGCAAGCAAGAATATTGGTCTCCGAATTGTCGGTGAGGGCCACGAAAGCATCCACCTCATTGATACCCTCCTCTTCGAGCAGCTTGTAGTCACGCCCGTCACCGTTGATAATCATCACATTGTCATCGACCAAATCGGTGAGCCAATGGCAACGGTTGATATCGTTGTCAATAATCTTCACACTCATGGCATCGCTCACAAGTTGTGCGGCACGCATGGCAATGCGGCTACCTCCCATAATCATGATGTTGCGTATGGTGGCATGCTCCTCCTTACCTGTAATCTTACGTATATAGGGGAGCGAGCGCTTGGATGTCATGAAATATACGATATCACCTGCTTCCAGTTCATCGGAACCGCTGGGGATAATGGTTTCACCCATACGCTTGATGGTAACGATATGGTAGGGCTGTTCTTTCTGAAGTTGAAAGATAGGGGTATTCAGTATCAGTGCATTCTCCCGCAACTTGACGCCGAGCATGACAAGAGCCCCGCCATTGAACTCCCACCACTGACGTATCCAGCTCAGGTGCAACCCATCGGCAATCTCCTTGGCGGCGAGCATCTCAGGATAGATGAGCGAGTCCACGCCAAGATTCTTGAAAAACTCCTTGCTCTTGGGCTGCAGGTACTCGTAGTTGTCGATGCGTGCCACGGTCTTCTTGGCTCCGAGCGAATGGGCCAGTATGCACGAAGTGATGTTGGTGCTCTCCTCGGGAGTAACAGCCACAAAGAGGTCGGCATCACCGACACCCGCATCCTTCAAGCTATTGATTGATGTAGGGCGTGCAGCCATGGTCATGAGGTCAAAATTTGACTCGAGGTTGGCAAGTCGTTCTTCCTCGGCATCCATCAGCACGATGTCGTGCCGCTCATCGGCAAGCATCTTGGCAAGGTGTGTACCTACGGCACCTGCTCCGGCAATAATGATACGCATAGTTGGCACTTTAAGACGTCCTGAAACCAGAACTACAAATTTATTCTTTTACTATCACCTTCACAATACTTTCCACATCAATACCGCACAAACGGCACAGTTCGGGAACCGAGCCATGCTCGATAAATTCATCGGGAAGACCCATCATACGCACATCGGGCTTATAGCCATGAGCTGCCATAAACTCGAGTACAGCACTGCCAAGTCCACCCTTGACTGTACCATTCTCCAGCGTGATGATACGCTTGAACTTACGGCCTACCTCGTGAAGAATATCTTCATCAATAGGCTTGAGGAAACGCATATCGTAATGTGCCACACTGACACCCTTATCGGCTACTCGCGCTATTGCCTCAGCTGCAAGATTGCCTACCGAACCGATGCTTAGGATAGCCACATCATTGCCATCGCACAACTTGCGACCACGGCCTACCTCTACCTCTTCGAGCGGACAGCGCCAATCGACCAGCTTGCCGCGACCACGAGGATAGCGGATAGCGAAGGGGCCCTTATCGGGAAGCTGAGCCGTATACATCAATCGGCGCAACTCATGCTCATCATAAGGAGCAGCAATAGTAAGATTCGGTATGGTGCGCAGGAAAGCGAGGTCAAACGCTCCGTGATGTGTAGGACCATCTTCGCCCACCAATCCGCCACGATCAATACAGAACACTACATTGAGGCGGCTGATGGCCACATCGTGGATGATGTTGTCGTAGGCACGCTGCAGGAACGAGGAATAGATGTTGCAGAAGGGCAACAATCCATCCTTGGCCATACCACCCGAGAAGGTCACAGCATGCCCCTCGGCAATACCTACATCGAAACAGCGACAGGGCATCTTCTCCATCATGATATTAAGTGAGCAGCCCGTAGGCATGGCAGGGGTGACGCCCACAATCTTCTTGTTATGCTGTGCCAGTTCGAGCAGCGTATGTCCGAATACATCCTGAAAGCGAGGTGGTTTACCCTCGTCGCTTGCTTCGAAACGCTCGCCCGTCTCTGCATCGAAAAGTCCCGGAGCATGCCACTCGGCAGGAACCTCTTCGGCAGGAGCAAAGCCCTTGCCCTTGGTGGTGTGTATATGCAGCATCTTTGGGCCACGCATATCCTTAATCGTACGCAAGGCACGCACAAGTTCTATGACATCGTTTCCATCTACAGGACCGAAATAACGGATATTCATGCCCTCGAAAACATTCTGCTGCTTGGCGATAAGGCTCTTCACGCTATTATTAAAGCGAATGATGCGCTCACGATTACCGCCTTTCATCAATCCCAGCCTGCCCAATACGCGCCCGAAACGGTAGCGCCACTTGTTGTAACTGGGCATGGTGGTGAGACTGACCAGGTATTTCTTGAAACCACCTACCGAACGGTCGATAGACATCTTATTGTCGTTGAGCACGATAAGCATATCGTTATCACTCTCCGACACGTTATTGAGTCCCTCAAAAGCCAGTCCTCCGCTCATGGCACCATCGCCAATGATAGCTACCACGCGGCGTTTGTCTTCGCCCAATTTCTTTGCTGCCACAGCCATACCGAGTGCAGCCGAGATAGAGTTGGACGCATGGCCGCAGGTAAAAGTGTCGTACTCGCTCTCCTCGGGTGAGGGGAAGGGTTTCAGACCCTTGAACTTACGATTGGTGTGGAACTGCTCACGACGGCCCGTAAGTATCTTGTGGGCATATGCTTGATGACCCACATCCCATACCAACCGGTCGTTGGGTGTGTTGTACACATAATGCAGTGCCACAGTGAGTTCTATCACACCAAGTGTAGACCCGAAATGACCCGGATTCTGAGACAACTCGCTGATGACAAACTGCCGCAACTCATCGCACAATTGGGGGAGTTGGTTGAGTTTTAGTCGACGCAAGTCGGCTGGATATTGTATTGTATTCAGTATGTTCTTACTTGCCTCTTTAGCCATAAAGACAAAGATTATTTGACAAAGGTACGATATTTCCCTCAAAGATGCTTACTTTTGCATAGATTTTTGTGAAACATCTATGGAATTCCGCACAAAGACAGACATCCCTACATGGAGTTATCGCCTGCGCCACAGCGACAAGCTGTTGGTGATGGGTTCATGCTTTGCCGAGCATATCGGCAAACGACTCGAGCAAATGAAATTCCGCACCATGATCAACCCCTATGGTGTACTCTACAACCCCCTCTCCATTGCCGAGGGGCTAAAGCGCCTCATTGAACAACGTCCGTTCACCGAAGAAGAACTGCATGAATTTCCCGACGGAGGATGGAACACATGGCTGCACCACAGCCACTATTCACATCCCGACAAAGGCACTGCTCTCACTGCCATCAACAGCAGCATGGAGGCTGCATCTCACCAACTCGCAGAAGCAGACGTATTGATACTCACTCTCGGCACAGCGTGGGTCTACCGATTACAAGACACGAACGAAGTGGTGGGCAATTGCCATAAAGTCCCAGAACGCAGGTTCATACGGCAGCGTTTGCAGGTGCGAAAAATCGTGGACACACTATCGACAATTCTCCGCCGCACCTACGAAATCAATCCCAAGTTACGAGTGCTCTTCACCGTGAGTCCGGTGCGTCATCTCAAAGACGGCCTGCATGGCAATCAATTGAGCAAATCCACGCTGCTGCTTGCTATAGACGAGTTGTGCCAAATGTTTCCCGAGCAGTGCCACTATTTCCCTGCCTACGAAATCGTAATGGACGAACTGCGCGACTATCGCTTCTATGCCGACGATATGGCTCACCCCTCATCGCAGGCTGTGGAATACGTATGGAGATGTTTCGTCGAACATCACATCGACAGTGAGGCACAACTATTCATGCTACAATGGGAAAAGGTTCTCCGCGCTCTCGAGCACCGTCCCTTCCAACCTAAGTCCGAGCAATACAAGCGGTTCATCGAGCAAACGATGGCGAGCATCTTGGTTCTCAAGGAGCAATACCCTCACATAGCGGTGGCAGAGGAGGTTAAGCACTGCCAGATGCTGTTGGACAGGTGATGCATATTCATTCCTCCTTGGCCTTGGGCCAATTGACCAGATACACCTGCTCGGTGGCTCGCGTGAAGGCGGTGTAGAGCCAGCGGTAATAGTCGACGGTTGATGCATCGGGCGGCAGGTAGCCCTGGTCGAGGTAGATGCAACTCCACTGACCGCCCTGTGCCTTGTGGCAGGTGACGGCGTAGGCATACTTGATCTGTAGAGCATTGAAGTGGGGGTCGAGACGGAGCTGCTGGTAGCGCTCCTTCTTGGTGGTGAGATGGGCATAGTCTTCCATGACGGACTGGAAGAGGCGGTCGGCCTCATCCTTGGTGAGCGAAGGAGATTCGCTTTGCAGGGTATCGAGCAGGACGGTGGTCTCCATCTCATAATCATCGTAGTCGGGGAAGCGAAGCAGCACATCGGCAAAACGGAAGCCGTAGAGCTCGCGCGTGCGACGCACACGGCGCACCACGGCAATATCGCCATTGGCAATGAAGGAGAGGGGAAGGGAAGAATTCTGAATTCTGAATTCCGAATTATTGCCATTATCTCTCGTGTCATGCTGAGTGTAACGAAGCATCCCGCTGCCGATTCTGGTGAGGGATCCTTCGCGTTGCTCAGGATGACACCCTCCACTTTCCACCAACAATTTGCGCTGCTCCTGCTCTACCCAATAGTAGTTGTTCTTCACAATCATGATGCGGTCGCCCGAGCAGAGCTCCTCTTCGCGGTCGAGGATGCGGCTGCGTATGCCCTGGTTGTAGATATTGGCCCGTTTGTTGGAGCGGCAGATAATCATGCAGTCGTCGGCTCCCCAGCGCGAATAAGAGGTCTCGAGCGAATCAATAAGTTCGCCACCGGTAACGTGTGAAACATCCGCCGAGGGAACAATACCCGATGCAACCAACCCCTCCTCGGGATTCACGCCATGTTGCATTGCCGTGAGCCGATAGCGTATGGCGGTAGCATTGTACAGTATCCCCGACTCGGAGAGCTGGCGCATCACTTGGGTGAGTGTCTTCTCATACACATGCAGTCCGTACGAGGCGAGCAGGCTGGACACGAGTGCGGGGCTCTCCTCCTCACCTACCGGGGGAAGCTGGGCGGTGTCGCCCATGAGCAGCAGGCGGCAGCCTTCTCCTGAATAGACATACTGGATAAGGTCGTCGAGCAGACGTCCCGTGCCGAAGACCGAAGAGGAGAGTCCGTCGTTGGCCATCATGGAGGCTTCGTCGACGATGAAGAGGGTGTGCTTGGAGAGATTCACATTGAGCGAGAAACTCTCGGTATCAGTAATAGACTTCTGGCGGTAGATGCGCTTGTGAATGGTGTAGGCCGGTTGCCCGGCATACGAGGAGAATACCTTGGCGGCACGTCCCGTGGGGGCCATGAGCACGACAGGCTGGCGGAGCTCGACAAGCGTCTTCACCAAAGCACCTATGAGTGTGGTCTTACCCGTACCGGCATAACCGCGCAGCAGGAACAACTCGGAGCCATGGCGCGACATGAGGAAGTCCCCTATCATCGTGATTGCCTCGGATTGCTCGCTCGTAGGAGCAAAACCGAAGTTATCCCGTATTTTATCTGTTATAAAACTATTTATCATCGGCTTTCAGATAAAAATCTCTCCTTTTTATAGTATTTTCAAACTATTTGTTTTACTTTTGCACCACGAAAGTAATCAAATAAATCATATAAACATGAAAAAAATTGTAAATATCGTATTGACATTGTGTGTGGCAGGCCTCGCATATATCTGTGTAGGCAGCATTATGGGGTCCATCAACTTCGGTAAAGTGCGCGAAGCGAGAGAGAAGGAAATCATTGCACGCCTGATTGACATCCGTACCGCTCAGGTTGCTTTCCGCGACCACAAGCACCCCAACAAAGAATACACCGACAACTTTGACGAACTGATTGCTTTCGTGAAGAACGACAGTCTGCCTTTCGTAAAGAAATTCGGTGAGCTCAACGACAAGCAGCTCGAGGACGGACTGACCGATTCCAAGGCAGCAAAGATGATCGAGGATGCACGCACAGCCAAGAAACCTGCTGTGGCCAAGAAGAAATGGCAGGAGGCTGAGAAGGCCGGTCTCGTGAAGCTGAACAAGAAGGGCGAGGTGGAAGAGTACTTCTTCAGCCGTGACACATTCTGGGTGCTCGCTCTCGACACACTCTATCCCAAAGGCTTCAATGCCGACTCACTGCGCTATGTTCCCTTCGGTAACGGTGCTGAGTTTGAGTTGCGCACAGGCTGCGACTCAAGCAGTAAGTCGGGCAACAAGCTCTACCTCTTCGAGGCCAAGACTCCCTACCGTGCATACCTCGAGGGCATCAACAAGGACGAGCTCAACAACCTCATCGACCTGCAGCAGGAGATGGGACGCTACCCCGGCTTGATGGTGGGTAACGCAGAGGTTGGTAACAACAACGCAGGTAACTGGGAGTGATCGATTTCAACAAAACCAGACAATATACATTATCCATCCGTCTGAGCACGGATGGATTTTGTTTTGCCGTGCACAATCCGCAGGCGGACGGCGAGTATGCCTACCAGCCCTATCGCATAGACCCGCTGAAGTCGGTCGTGGGAAATCTGAAGGTTGCCGCAACGGAGACCGAGATGCTGAGGCACACGTATGGCACCGTCAACATCATCCTTGCCGATACCCCCTACACGCTCGTGCCCAAGGAGTATTATGCCGAGCAGTACGAACGGGAGCTGTACCGGATGGGCATCGCGACCTTGGCAGCTACCGACACCATCATGCACAACCATGTGGGCGACGGACAGGCAGTAGTACTCTTTGCCATCGACAAACAACTGCACAAATATCTTTCCACACAGTACCCCAAAGCACAGGTGTATGCCGGGGTGTCGCCGCTCATCAACTTCGGTGTGGAACGCAGCTACGCCGCAGGCAGGAAATACAGTCTGCTCCACGTGCGCAAACGCAGCTTCGACCTCATGTGCTGGGAGAATGCCGCCCCCATCTTCGCCAACACCTTCCACTACCGCGAGACGGCCGATGCACTCTACTACCTGCTGGGGTGCTGGACCACGCTGTCGCTGTCGCAAACCGACGATACGCTGCACATTGCAGGAGAGCCGCGCCACACCAAGGCACTGGCACGAGAACTCGGGAAATTCATCCGTAACATACACCTCATCCGTCCCGCCGAGGAGTTCCACTCCACCGAGCTGGCACGCACCGACGGGATGCCCTTTGACCTTCAAGCCCTTATCGCATGCGAGTAATCAGCGGAAAATACAAGCGCCGCACCTTCGAGGTGCCACGCAACTTCAAGGCACGCCCCACGACGGACTTTGCCAAGGAGAACCTCTTCAACGTACTCAACAACCTCATCGACTTAGAGGAGTGCCAGAGCGTGCTCGACCTCTTTGCCGGCACGGGCGGCATCAGCCTCGAGTTCGTGTCGCGTGGCTGCGGGCGCGTCATCTCCGTGGAGCGCGAGCCGCTGCACCACACCCATATATATAAGATAAAGGAGCAACTCAAAGAAGAGAACTGGATACCCCTGCGTGCCGATGTGTTCCGCTACATCGAGAAGTGCCGCGACACATTCGACCTCATCTTTGCCGACCCTCCCTATGCGCTCCCACGCCTGGCCGAACTTCCCGACCTCATCCTCGGTAAGGGGATGCTCAAAGAAGGCGGTATGCTCGTCCTCGAACATGGCAAGGACCATAGTTTCGTGGAGCACCCCTCATTCGTACAGGAGCGCGTGTACGGCAGCGTACACTTCAGTTTCTTCGAGCCGCAGAAGGGCTGATGCCTCGGGCATCAACCTCTGAAACAAACGGGCAAATACTTTCTCCGACTTCTCTTTACTCCTCGCCGTCGGGCCACAGGTTGCCCCAGACAAAATTCAATTATCTCTTCAAGATGTTCATCACCCACGTGACACCGAGGGATACGAAGGAGTGGTTGTCCCGTACGGTGCCGCCGGCAAGATTCCCGTTCTTGCCCCACGCATAGCTGTACGTGCCATGGAAACGGATGTCGCGACTGTCCTTGATGGGGAAGTACTCTACGCCTGCCCCCACACGACTCACCTCTGTACCGGGCAGCACGCAAAGGTCAGCTCCATTATCCTTGTTCACATCACAGCTCGCCTTGGCAAACACGTTGAGTTTCTTCGAAGCGCTCCATGAGAGGTCGGCCATCACCGAGAAATCATCAAAGCCGAAGTCATCCATGTCGGCACGGTTCATCCAGTCGAGCTGCAGCTTGAAGTCGCCCATATTGAACTGATGGCCCAGAGCGATGAAGTTGACAAACTTGCCGGGACGGTACTCCAGCATGTTTACAGAGTGCAGAATGTCGAGCCAGCCGTATGAGCCTGTCCACATCAGGTTATACGACAACATGCTGGGATTGACATCACGGAACGAGCTCTGCACCACCTGTAGCGTCAGCGCGTCGTTGCTCTCGTTTCCAAAGTTGTACTTCGCATTCACACCCCACTGGTAGCACGCCATGTTGTACCAGTACTCCGACCCGAAGTAGAAGTCTATCGGGGCGCGGTCATACTCATAGCCACCCACAGCCACCGTCTGCTTACCGCCCGTGAAGGACCAAGCACCCGTAGTATAGGTGAGGTTGAGGTGGTCCACGGCATTGAAGTAGCCCTCATCTGCATTGGGTCTACCCATACGCTGGCGGTAGGCATAGCTCCACGAGTCGTTGATGTTACCGTTGAGACGCAGGTTGAACTGCTTGCCACGGAAACCCGTGTTGCCGTCAATGGTGTTGCCTGCAATATTCTCATACTGGAAATCTCCACGCGCCTCCATGCGCAGATTGATCTTGTCGTTTTCCTGGGCAATGGCCATGCTCCCGCAAAACAGGGAAGCCGCAAATCCCAAGAAGATAGCAGAATGTCTTTTCATCGTTTGTATGTGTTTGAGTTTTATAAATCAGAATATCAGCTGTATCGCCTCCTTGACTATCATAAACAGGAGCACGGCCCCGTAGATGACCTTCATCCCCGTAGTGAGCACAAAGCCCACGAACGACATCAGCGCCACCTTGAGCGCCTTGCCCGTAGTCGCGCTGGCCATCATCTCACCGATGAAAGCACCGACGAACGGACCGATGATGAGCCCCACAGGAGGAAAGAAGAACAGCCCCGCTATCAGCCCCGCAAGAGAGCCTCGCGTAGCCTGCTCGCTACCCCCACTGGCACCCGTAAGCCACACGGGAGCCACATAGTCAAGGACAGATACGACAACCAAGAAGATGCCCGTCACCCACAACGAGGTGGTGCTGACATCGGCCCCGTCACAGAACGACAGGAGCAACAGCCCGATGAAGCTCAGCGGAGCACCCGGCATAGCCGGTAACACGGCACCGGCCAGACCGATGAGTCCGCTCACAAGGGCAAGGATGATGAGTAGGGTTTCCATTTCATTATTTAATAAGTAGTACTGTTTCTTGGAGTCACGCTTCGCTTTGGGGGAGTCAGGGGTTTTCGCTTCGCTTTTTGGGAGTTCAGGAGTCAGGAGTTCAGAAAGGCAACTCCTGCACTCCTGTAACTCCAGAAACAAAATTATTGTTCATATTTATCAATCAGCGCCAGCAGCTTCTCCACCGCCTCCTCCTCGGGAATGTTCTTCTCTATACACTCCTTCTTGCGGTAGAGGCTCACCTTGCCGCGTGCAGCACCCACATAGCCATAGTCGGCATCGGCCATCTCACCGGGGCCGTTGACGATGCAGCCCATGATGGCAATCTTCAGTCCCTTAAGATGGGCTGTAGCCGCCTTGATACGGGCGATGGTATCCTCCAAGTTGTAGAGCGTACGCCCGCAGCCGGGACACGAGATATACTCCGTCTTGCTCGTACGAACACGGGACGCCTGCAGGATGTTCAGTGCCGTAGCATCAATCTGCTGCGGAGCGATGCTGTCACCGATATTGTGTATATACAAGCCGTCCACCAAACCGTCGATGCAGAGCACACAGCTATCGGCAGCCGCACGAAGCTGAAGCTCCGACAGCTCTTCCTCGGCATAGTGCTGGAAGTAGATGACCGGATTGGTGATACCCTCGTGCATGAGCAAGTGTGCCAACGCGCGATGCTCGCCCACACGGTGAAGATGGTCGGTCTGATGGATGACCACCACCTCGGGATGCGTCTTCAAGCAGGCCAGCACCTCCTCGGAGCACTGGCTGTAGGTCACGAAGAGGAACTTCATCTTTGCCTTGCAAGCCGACAGCAGCGGCAGGTAGTTCCGTTCGCCGAAGCCCATGAACACGGGATAGGTATTCTCCTCACCCGTCCAAGCCGGAGCATCCACGATGAGCGGAATGTCGGGACGCTGCTCGGGCAGTGAGCTGCCGCAGTAGAGGTAGTCGGGACGGAGATTAGCATCGAACGTGCGCTCCTTACCGAAGCAACTGCCGATGACCACCGGCACCTGATCGCCACCGATATTGCCTACGGCATGTGTCTTGCGGCGTACGGGAGCAAAGTAGTCAAACTCCTCGGCCACCACACCCTCAATCTCGGAATGGATGGCATGAGCCGTCACATACTGCACCAGCGACTTGGCCACAGGAATCTCCGCCTCGGGAGCCTCGCTCAACGATACACGTATCGTGTCGCCCAGTCCGTCGTAGAGCAGAGCACCTATACCCACCGCACTCTTGATACGGCCGTCCTCACCCTCGCCAGCCTCGGTCACACCGAGGTGGAGGGGAAACTTCATACCCTCCTGCTCCATCGTCTTCACCAGCAGGCGCACCGTACGCACCATGATCACCGTATTGCTGGCCTTGATGGAGATGACCACATTGCCAAACTCCTCGGCCACACAGATGCGCAGGAACTCCATGCACGACTCCACCATACCCTCGGGCGTGTCACCGTAACGGCTCATGATGCGGTCACTCAGCGAACCGTGGTTCACCCCGATACGTATTGCCGTATGGTTCTCCTTACATATATTGAGGAAGGGCACCAGACGTGCGCGTATCTTCTCAATCTCCTGGGCATACTCCTCATCGGTGTAGGTGAGTTGCTTGAAGGTACGTGCCGTATCCACATAGTTACCGGGGTTGATACGCACCTTCTCGGCATACAGTGCCGCCACATCCGCCACACGCGCATTGAAGTGAACGTCAGCCACAAGCGGAGTCGTGATACCCTGGCTACGCAGCCCGGCATTGATCTCGCGCAAGTTCTCCGCCTCGCGCACCCCCTGCGTCGTCAAGCGCACATACTCACCACCAGCCTCGATGATACGCCTCGCCTGCCCCACCGAACCCTCGGTATCGGTCGTAGCCGTCGTCGTCATCGACTGCACACGGATAGGGTTATCACCACCCAGCGGTGTACCGCCTATCTGCACCTCGCAGCTCTCACGACGGGAATAGTTGAATAGGTTCATGTCTTGAATTATGAATTATGAATTATGAATTCTTTTCAAAGCGAAACAATTAACCCTTAATCATTAACTCGGATTCGAGAATCGAGAAGAAGCATTCCGAAGGCTAATTCAGAATTCAAAATTCAAAATTAATTACACTTATACTCGTAACTCACCGTCTTGAGTTCCTCATTGGCCTTCTCGATCTTGCGCTTGAGACCCTCCTTGAAAGCGGCGAAACGAGCAGCGAGGTCAGCATCAGAGAGCGCCAGCATCTGCACGGCCAGGATACCCGCATTCTGTGCCGCATTGATACCCACAGTAGCTACAGGAATACCAGGAGGCATCTGCACGATAGCCAGCAGCGCATCCATACCCTCGAGGGTGCTCTTGATAGGCACACCGATGACGGGCACTGTGGTACTCGCAGCGATAACACCCGGCAAGTGAGCCGCCATACCCGCAGCAGCGATGATCACACGAATGCCACGCTCGGCAGCACCCTTGGCAAAACTTTCCACAGCCTCGGGAGTGCGGTGAGCCGACAGCGCATTCATCTCAAAAGGCACCTGCATATCGTTCAAGAACGCTGCAGCCTTCTCCATTACAGGCAGGTCACTCGTGCTGCCCATGATAATACTTACGATAGGTTTCATAAATCTATATCCCTTTATATGTTACATTCCTTATTATAAATATAGTCGTTGCTTTATCCATTCACACCGCGAATTTACAGTTTTTTATCATACCCACCAATTTGTCGGGACAAAAACTATAATCTGCGCGCTTAGAGTTTGTCGCTGTCGTAGACGACAAACTCTCCGTCACAGCGATATTCTGTGCGTCGGGGAAGGATAAAAGTACGAGAAAAAGACTGCACCTTCCCTTTTTGTCACAGTTTATGTTGCAGAGCCTTAATAATACCCCGCATTCTGCGTCATGTTGGGATTATTATCAAGTTCACTCTGTGGTATGGGGAGGAGTTGCTGATACTCCTTGATAGCCAATTCTTCCACCGCAATGCCGTTGCGCTTGTAGAACGCGAAGTTGCCGATGCTATAGAGCAGGAGTTGGCGACGGGCATCTTTGATGCCATCAAACAAATTGTCTGAAACGACGATGCCCTTAGCGTCCGCCACTTGACGGAGATATTTAACGGCATCATCCTTGCTACCTTCATGGTATAGACACTCGGCATACGAGAGCAAGACATCGGTATAGGTCATCAACGGTATCACCAAAGGCTGGCGAATGACAATATCTGTAGCACGGGTCGACCGTGTGCCGCTGCTTGCATCAAAAGCAAAGATGAGTTCGCTACTCGTACGTTCTGCAGAAAGTCGGTCAATAGTTTCGGTGGTGCTGTAATTGGACTCATCCAATGTATAGAATCCCGCTTCAATGACATCAAGCAACAATGCTTTTGCTTCGGCATACTTGCCGCGATACATATATATGTTTGACAGGAGAATACGCGCCACGTCTTTAGAAACGAAGAAAAACTTGTTCATGTCGTCCAAAACTTTAAGATTCAACGACTCATTTTTCTTCTCCTTAAGTACGTCAATGGCAGCTGTTAACTTTCGTGCCAAATCATCCAATATATCATCCTGATCAGTGCGTGTGAAATAAAAGCCTGCGCTCATTATCTTGTCGTAGTCGAGAAGATAAGGCACATCACCCCAAGCAACTACCATATTATAATACATCATTGCACTGAAGACGTCAAGGATTTCGGAGTATACGCCAAGTGCAGAAGCATCGTAGTCCTGTATCTGTAGAATTCTGTTGTTAGCTTTATAGAAGGCACCCCACATATCAGCTATACTACCATCGGAAGGCAAGAAGCGATTATCAACCAATCCTGTAGGCTGATAAGCAAGCACATCCTTATTGTAATGGTATAATTGTTCTATAACACTATAGGACGAAAGGGCTTTAGCCAAGTCGGAGGCCATAGCAGCAATGACCTGACATCCCGCATACCCAAGCCCCAAGAGTTGCGGTGTAGCAATACTAGGATTAGCAGCTTGTACAACCCAAACAGTATCAAGCACCGTCCCCACACAATCATAAAGCACGATGGTAGTCCTCTTGGATTGGTACGACTCAAGCGGAGAGACATCCACATAAAGTTCTTTATTCCTAATATTCGTTTTCAAAGTGATAGGTTCGTCCTTCGCTTCACTGATTTCATAAAAACTCTCAAAGAATGTTTCACCAACATACTCATCCTCAGGAGTTACATCAAGTTCTCCCTTAACAAGCGGTTCCAAATACACCTCTATCGGCGCATCAATCTTCACCGTATACGTACCACCCGAATAAGGCACCTCGAGAAGTTTGGTCTCTAAGGTTATGCTCTCTCCCTCCTTCAACGTTTCATTGCCAGCCGTGCCGTCATTGTCCCAATCAAAGAAGAAAGCAAGATTCTGCACCTCAACTTCAATTCCTAAATCGTTGTAGCGATACTTTATATTAGAACGTATATCTTTCAGTTTGTCGGCAACCTTTTCCCGGTCACTCTTAATCACTTCTCTCGTCTCATCAGAGAAACTCCCGTTCTCCCCAAACTCCCGGCACAATCGGGCAAGATACTCCGTCACGGCAGCTTCCGTACGGTCTACGAGTATGAGCGAGGAGATAGCAACAAGAGCTGCCGACTCTTCCGTGCCCTCTATAATGGAATATTGCGAAGCATCCTTGTCAGCATATTTTTGCAGGCCAAATGCTGCGAACAACTCCTCTTGCGCCTGCTCATTTGCACCGGCATAGGTCTTTCCCTGTGCGATGAGGTTCAGCACCCGCTGATACTTGATGTGAGTGAGGATATTTACATTTACCGTCGCACTCTTCGACAAATCAACAATAGCGCGAAGATACAGCGTACCCGAAGACAAGACACCAGTCACTTCATTGAAGAAGTAACCATTAGCTGTAAGTTCCGCGTAGGGCGACTCGAACAACTTTGACCCGAAAGAGAAGTTACCCAAATGATCCTGTATCGTCGAAGTATACATCGTGCCCAAAGCCTGCATCTGAGCACTCATCGGCTGGATGGTGATGGCCGAACCGCTTACAAACGGCCCTTTCTCCACCTTGCCACACACATTATATGTCTGAGGAACGAAATCATCATTCGCATCCTCTTCGCAAGAAACGAACAAGACACACAGCATCAATGCCAAAAGACCATGAAGATACTTCAATGTTTTCATACAGATTTTTATTATATGCCTACAAAGATAGCGACAAACGAGCGAAATAACATCAAGCCTGCTTGAATATTTCACAGCGAGTGCCAACTATCTTCGAGGTTTACCTCAAAGATACAGAAAATAATCTTTGCCATAAGATATTTTGTACTTGACGCGAGGAGAGAAAGTACTTGATATAAAAAGACAATACTAACAACTACTCCAATTCGGGTAAGTCCAATCATTCTATCGGGTAGACCGCCGGAGAGAACAGATGAACCCACGGAGCACCAAAGGCTAATGCAAGATAACTGCCGGATTATACGCATAATAATACGCAGGATTATCAGCAGGATTATCAGCATAATTATCAGCAGGATTTTTCGATGTAAAAACAATATAATCAGTGCGATAGGCGATACAATCAGCAGGATTGCATTGTGCTGTTGTTTTTCTGACACGACTCTCCCATTCAGGAAGATGAGAAGCACTGAAAAAGTACTTCCACACCCTTTCCGCGGTAACTACCGCGGAGTACCTCGGCAGCTGGCAAGGTGTACCGCGATAATTACCGCGGTACACCTTCCTATGGGGCAAACCCAATAATCTAACGTGAGTTCGATATAAAAAAGTTCATAATATCATAGTTGCTAAAAACGTCTCATGTCATGCTGAAACGAAGTTCGCCGCTATGCTCTGTCAGGATGACAACAACGAGGATGCAATTTGTGCTCTTGATAAAATATATACTCTTATATCGAACTCACGTTAATCTACATAAGGGCAGTGCCATGAGTAAAGGGCATGGAACGCCTCTTCCGATAAGGAGAAACAGGACGGGAAGCAGCATGTGATACAAAAAAACAGCATAATTGCAAATCCTGCTGAACGGATGCCGTATCTGACTGGCAATCCATCGATTATAATCAAAAATCCTGCCGATAATTATGCTGATAATTATGCTGAATCCTGCAGCGTATACATACAGAAACAGGAAGGAGGACAAACAGAGAAAGGACATATAAACATCGAGGACATAAACAAAGAGAGGACATAAACACATCGAGGATCATAAACAAACAAAGAGAGGAGTCATCCTGTTTGGACAACTCCTCTCTACTGAAAACGGCGGCTACCTACTCTCCCACAAACGCAGTACCATCGGCGCGGTCGGGCTTAACTTCTCTGTTCGGAATGGGAAGAGGTGGAACCCCGACACTATAACCACCTGAATGCCTTTATATGTCA
>JAFWXS010000109.1 GCA_017517925.1 Bacteroidaceae bacterium
AATGCACCGGAGTGGTCGTCTGTTACACTAGCAGTAATGTCCCCGCCAAGTATCATGTCGCCATACGAGACAACGGCATTCGTAACGGAAGTAATCTTCATTGTTCCACCAATCAAGGTTACTTTCTTTCCGACAATACAAAAATATTTGTTTCCTGTCGTCTCTGCGGTCAAGTTATTCGTGATGGTAATATCACCTTCCACATTTGTTGTGGCGATAGCATTGTCTCTCGCAGTTATGTGCAACGGAGCCATGCTATTGAACGATTTGACAGAAATACCTGTGCCGTTGGGATTGTTAATGGTCAGCGTATTGCTGCCTTGTATCTCCAAATTGTAGTCACCGCTGATGCTTTTCAGTGTCAAGTCGGTGTTCATAAACAGCACAGCATCGCCTGTCAGGACAATATTGTCGTTGTCCACCAGATTGCTTGCATATTCTGTCCCATTGATATTTGTAGCATTCACCTTTTGTGCCAACCCCACAAATAGAATAATCAGAATAATGCTTAGAATTTTTATTCTTACAAATCCAAATGACAAGGCCTTAAAATCCGATTGTTTCATAGCTATATTATTTTGGTTATTATTCATTTACGCTATTAATAAAAGTTTATATGGGGAATCTTGCAACTTTTAAACAAGACAAAAAAAAGGTTTTACGCGAGATAAAATCCCGAGACGAACAACTCTTCCTCCTTGAGAAAATAAAGAGGTAATCAGACAGATAAAAACTAACGTAATTGATTGATTTACAGGGGGGGGTGGTAGCCACGGTGCTCACACGCACACGCCCCTCAGCGTAGCGGCCGAGGAGAGCGTCAGACAGGTCTGTAGCGGTGTGGGGCATGGGGTTTAGAGTTGTCGGATTAAGAGACACACCCTTGATGTAGTTGTTCGATAGGGAAAATCAGATCCCAATCTTCGCCCCAAACGATATTGCCATCCTCCAGCTGGAAGGTGTTGAAGAGCTTCTCGTCAAGATACTTGTTGTATTGCGGATGTGGATGACGGCGGATATAGTCGCCGATATTCACTATGCGCGAGGTGTTGTCGCTAAAGAACAAGTTCACCGACAAGTTGCCCACAGCCTCTGCCCTTGATATGTACAATGTTCTCATAACTACAATTTATCGTTTATCTTGGTTGTCTTCACTATACGTTTGTAAACAAAGAAGTCTACCCACTTGGCTACGATATCGCGCATAGCATTCAGGCATTATTCACGACAAAGATAAATGAAACAAATCACATGAACAAGTTTTCACACTGAAAGTTCTGAGTGGAAACAATGAGAAATGTTGTTTGAGCTAATGGTTAGGATACTGATTGGTTGTTTTTTCGATTGTTCGTGTTACATGAATAATTATTTACAATAATTTATGGTTGTCATCCAAAGCGGAGCACCGAAGGAAATCGGGTATACCCGTTTGGGAAAATGGGTAAGCCCATCTTGGAAATTGGGTAGACCCTCGAGATACGGAGGGTAGACCCAATTTTTCACCTATAAAGACAAGTTTCCCTAAATAGGTTGTCCGGCTGTCCTTATCGCCCATAACATCCTGTATGCCAGCAAGTAAAGAAGGACAGCCTAAGTTGTCCGAGCCATCCTACTGCTGCCCTCGACAACAGCAAGAGGCCGACACGGAGGTCAGCCACAAGGTCAACCCTGCCAGCAGGGGCTGTCCTTTCTAAACAAATGACATACAGCAACATACACCGTACAAGGACAGCCGGACAGCCGATTCCGAAACACCCTTATATAGGTGTTTCCCGCGCCTTCGGCAAGGATATCTCGCCCCAGCGGCAGCAAGCGGAGGAACCTGCGAAAAATCCCGCTCAAGCCTGCGAGAGAATCACCAGCAGACCTGGTGAGAACAGACGGCTCTGATGATTTAGCCAGAGCCGTCTGATAAAATTATTGCAAGGCTGCAATAATTTTATCAGACAAAGAGATTTTCCCCATCACAGGCCTGCAATCTGAGACTTAAAGATAGGCTTAAAGAGCCTCTCTTGGCGGGCAACAGGTGAAAAATATTTTCTATTCTTGATTAAAAGCTGTAACTTCGCGGACAGTTTCATTCGCCCACAGATTGCACGGATAAACACGGATAATCATTGTCAACACGATGACACTGATGAAACTGATGTCGCGCGTTTCACTTGCGATGGTCGACGGTTCCGCGAAACAAGAAACAGTGTAATCACGTGTAGTCTGTTGACAAAATAAAATCAGTGAAAGGAATAGGAACCAAGAATCTGTGATTATCAGTGACCATCCGTGGGAGAAAGCAAATAAGAAACACAAAAACAAAGAAAAACCCATGATAGTCTGCATAGCCGAGAAGCCGAGTGTGGCGAAAGACATAGCCAACGTGTTGGGCGCAACCACGCGCCGCGAGGGTTATATAGAGGGTAACGGATACCAAGTGACGTGGACCTTCGGCCACCTGTGTACGCTGAAGGAGCCGCACGACTACACGGCGCAATGGAAGAGCTGGTCGCTCGGCAGCCTGCCCATGATACCGCCCCGCTTCGGCATCAAGCTCATCGACGACCGGGGCATAGAGAAGCAGTTCGGCATCATCAAGAACCTCATGCAGCAGGCCGACATGATCATCAACTGCGGTGATGCCGGCCAGGAGGGAGAGCTGATACAGCGCTGGGTGATGCAGAAGGCCGAGGCCAAGTGCCCGGTGAAGCGCCTGTGGGTGTCGTCGCTCACCGACGAGGCCATACGCGAGGGGTTCGCGGGGCTGATGGATGCCTCGGACAAGCAGTCGCTCTACGAGGCAGGGCTGTGCCGCGCCATCGGTGACTGGGTGTTGGGCATGAACGCCACGCGACTCTACACGCTGAAGTATGGGCAGAACCGTCAGGTGCTCTCGATAGGGCGCGTGCAGACCCCTACCCTCGCCCTCATCGTGAAGCGGCAGCAGGAGATAGAGAACTTCGTGCCCCAGCAGTATTGGGTGCTGAAGACGCTATACCGAGGCATCGCCTTCAATGCCATCATGAAGCGCAGCGACGAGGACCTGATGGCCGAGATCGAGAAGCAAAAGGAGGCTGCCGAGAAGAAAGGCAAGCCCTACGATGCTGCCGAGGCGTGGCGCAAGGCGGAGGCGGAGAACATCGGCCTCGAGCCCATAGCCAGTGCGGAGCAGGGTGCCGCCCTGCTGGAGCGCATCAAGGACAAGCCCTTCACCGTGACCTCCGTCACCAAGAAGGAGGGCAAGGAGCTGCCCCCCTCGCTGTTTGACCTGGGTACCCTGCAGACCGAGTGCGACAAGAAGTTTGGCATCCCCGTGGACGTGACGCTTCAGACCGTGCAGTCTCTCTACGAGAAGAAGGTGACCACCTATCCGCGTGTAGACACCACCTACCTGAGCGACGACGTGTATGCCAAGTGCCCGCAGATACTCATGGGCCTACGCGACTACCAGCACCTCATCACTCCCCTGCACGGGCGGCCGCTGCAGAAGTCGAAGAAGGTGTTCGACAACAAGAAGGTGACCGACCACCATGCCATCATCCCCACGGGTCAGGTGCCTGGCGCACTGACCGACACGGAGAAGAAGGTATATGACCTCATCGTGAGGCGCTTCATCGCCGTGTTCCACCCCGACTGCAAGACCCGCACCACCACCGTACTGGGCGAGAGCGACGGCATACCCTTCCGCACCTCGGGCAAGGAGATCGTGGAGCCGGGATGGAGGGTGGTGTTTGACCAACAATGGACAATGGACAATGGACAATGGACAATGAATAGCTCCACCAACGATGACAAGGGGAGCCAGCCGGAAGAAAATTGTCAATTGTCAATTGTCAATTGTCAATTCACCAAGGGTGAAAGTGGCCCCCACCAGCCCGAGCTGATGGAGAAGTGGACACAGCCGCCCAAGCCCTACACCGAAGGTACGCTCATCCGCGCCATGGAGACGGCGGGCAAGCTGGTCGACGATGAGGAGCTGCGCGATGCCATGAAGGAGAACGGCATAGGCCGCCCGGCCACACGCGCCGAGATCATCAAGACGCTCTACAAGCGCAACTACGTGACCAAGGTGAAGAAGAACCTCGTGGCCACGCCCACGGGCATCGAGCTCATCGGGCTCATCCGCGAAGAGCTGCTCAAGAGTGCCGAGCTCACGGGCATTTGGGAGAAGCGCCTGCGCGAAATCGAAGCCCGCCGCTACGATGCCCAGCAATTTATCGCCGAGCTGAAGCAGATGGTGACGGAAATTGTGCAGCAGGTATTGGCAGACAATACGCCGCGGAGAATCTGAAGAAGAAAAGAACAAGAATCTGTTTGGATTTTATTTCGAGTTTAGTTGCCGACGCGGTATGAAAGCGTCGGTTAACTTCCAGTTCCCCTCCTTCGCACCTCGGCCATTCAAGCAAGCTTGATGGCTCTCGGTTTGGCGTCGGTTGCGACGACTGCCGGTTTATCGGCACAAAGGAGTTTTCTATTTGCGACATCTTGATTTGTTTCATACACAAAGCAAATAGTGGTCTATTTATTCCTAATGAGAATAGGCTGCACTCTCTGAGCATGCAAGCGAGCTTTCATGCGCTCGTTAGCACTATTCTTGCAAGAACCAAGAGGGTAAAGGTACCAAAAATAACCTCAAATAAACCGAAAAGTTCACAAAAGACATATTAATGGTAAAATCCAAACAGATTCTAAATCGGGTATACGACAAATCGTAATTAACAGACAGCTGTCCTACTTACGCACGAGGTCGATGAAGGTGAATGACTGCGCGTGCTTCTCGTCGGCAGGATGTTCCTCGCGCAGGGTCACGGTCCACTCATCGGGGTTCAGCTCGGGAAAGAAGGCATCGGCCTCGGCGGGCACGTCGTCAACGAGCGTGAGGTGGATGCGCTTGGCAAGGCCGACAGTCTGCCTATAGAGCTCGCCACCGCCGATGACGTACAGGTCCTCGGTGTAGTCGCACTGCATGAGGGCTTCATCGAGGCTGCGATAGCACTCGGCGTTCTCGTAGCGCAGTCCTTCTTGACGACTGAGCACGATATTACGACGGTTGGGCAACGCCCCCTTGGGCAGCGACTCGAAGGTCTTGCGGCCCATGATGACGGTATGGCCCGTGGTGAGTGCCTTGAAGCGCTTGAGGTCATTGGGCAAGCGGTACAGCAACTGGTTGTTCTGGCCGATGGCATTATTCTTTGCCACGGCGACGATGATGGAGAGGTTGTCGAGCGTGTTCATACCGATACTTTACCTTTGATGTGTGGATGGGGGTTGTAGTCTGTGAGTTCAAAGTCTTCGTACTTGAAGCTGAAGATGTCTTTCACCTCGGGGTTGATCTTCATCTTGGGCAGGGGGCGAGGCTCACGGGTGAGCTGCAGCTTCACCTGCTCTATGTGATCCTTGTAGATGTGGACGTCGCCGAAGGTATGTACAAACTCTCCGGGCTCCAAGCCAGTGACCTGCGCCACCATCATGAGCAGCAGGGCATAGGAGGCGATGTTGAAGGGTACGCCGAGGAAGGTGTCGGCACTGCGCTGGTAGAGCTGCAGGCTGAGCTTGCCGTTGGCCACGTAGAACTGGAAGAAGGCGTGGCAGGGAGGGAGGTTCATGTTCTCGAGGTCACCCACGTTCCAGGCGTTGACGATAATACGGCGGCTGTCGGGGTTGTTCTTGATGGTCTCGATGACCTCCTTGATCTGGTCGATGTGGCCGCCCTTATAGTCGGGCCATGAGCGCCACTGGTAACCGTAGATATGGCCGAGGTCGCCGTTCTCGTCGGCCCACTCGTTCCAGATGCGTACGCCGTTGTCCTGCAGGTACTTCACATTGGTATCGCCATTGAGGAACCACAGCAGTTCGTGGATGATGGACTTGAGGTGCAATTTCTTGGTGGTGAGGCAGGGGAAGCCCTCCTCAAGGTTGAAGCGCATCTGGTGGCCGAACACGCTGATGGTGCCTGTGCCCGTGCGGTCGCTCTTCTCTACACCCTCGGTGAGGATGCGGTTGAGCAGGTCTAAGTATTGTTTCATAGTGGTTATAATTTATTTCTTTGCAAAATAGTCTATCAGCAGTTCACCGATACCGATACAAGCTATCAAGATGCCAATACCGACACCCAATTGGCCTATCCATAGGCCAAGGAAGATGGCCAACCCCACCCCAAGGCAAACGTTTCTTATCCCCTTGTTGAATTTTGTGCGGTCGGCACCGCCATCGTTTAGTCTATTCTGCTCCTTTTGCTCCGATTCCACCGCCTCAGCATTCCGTCTGGAGTTTCTAACGATGAGCCATATAATGAAAAGGACAAACAGAAGGGGCAAACCGAATATACAGAGAAGGACAATGCCCACCACCAGTAATCCGCCAACAGCCGTCAATCCCATCATGCCACCAAACAGCCCCGACAATCCCTGAAAAAAGCCTTTATCGAAAGTCTCATTCAAGAATTCTTCGATGGCCTCAGTGTCTACCGAATCGCTTGTGCAAGTCACGCTCCACGAGCCCACTCGGGTCGTCACATAGGCATTACCCGCGCCGCCTTCTTCGGTTACGCTACTATCCGATACGATTTCCTCCACCACAGGCACTCCTTCCACAGTTGTCATACCCTCTTGTGCCAAGCACACAATCGTGTTCACCAGCACCACAAGCAGAACCAGCAGTATTCTCTTCACACTCATTTCATCACAGTTTACCATACAGATTTGAATCTGCAAATATAGCCATAAATATATATATATGCAATTTTACAGACGCAAGTTCGTCAGAACTTCTTTGTGCGGATGTGGCAATAAGGGGTGTCACCCGTTTTGTTGTAATAGTCCTGATGATACTCTTCACCCGTCCAGAAACGCTGTGCCGGGCGCAAGGCTGTATTCACCTCATACCCCTTGCTGCGCAGAAGCGCTATCACCTCGATTGCCGTTTGGTGCTGCTCCTCATCAAGATAAAAGATCTGACTGCGGTACTGAGGTCCTATATCGGGACCTATACCATCGGTCTGTGCGGGGTCATGTATCTCGAAGAACAGACGGCACAACGCGTTGTAGGTTACAGCATCGGCATCGTATTCCACCCACACCGCCTCCACATGATGGGTACGATGTGCCTTCACATCGGCATACACGGGGTTCTCTTCCGGTCCGCCGATATAGCCCACCGAAGTGGACAACACACCGGGCATACGCTGGAACTGATACTGCACGCCCCAGAAACAGCCTGCAGCAAATATTGCTTGCTCTTTTCTCATAGCTCTTATCTTTTTGTTAGACGAGAATGCAAATATACAAATTATCCGCAACATATTAAAAAAAGGGTATCTTTACAGCAGAGGTTAGCTGCACTCCATAAATACTCCCAACTTGTTTTGGTATTTCCTTCAGTTTGCACTATCTTTGCGTAGTCATCAAGAAAGCACAAGACATGAAGTCCACTAAGCAAACAGAATCTAAGCCGCACACCGATGTGACACGCCACACACGACTCACCTGCCTGGTGAGCGACGACGAAATGCGTATCATCGACAGTTATCTACAGAAATACGGGATTGAGAACAAAAGCCGTTGGATGCGCGAGACGCTGCTGGCCTTCATCCACCGCAACCTCGACCACGACTACCCCACCCTATTCAACGAACACGACATGCGCCGATGAACACACCGACCGCCCTCACCGACGATATGCGCTACATGAAGATGGCGCTCGACGAGGCAGCCCGTGCCTACGCCGATGACGAAGTGCCCGTAGGAGCCATCGTGGTATGCAAGGGACGGGTGATAGCCCGCGCCCACAACCTCACCGAGACCCTCACCGATGTCACCGCCCATGCCGAGATGCAGGCTGTGACGGCTGCTGCCAACCACCTTGGCGGCAAGTACCTCGCAGACTGCACGCTATATGTCACCGTAGAGCCCTGCGTGATGTGTGCCGGAGCATTGGGTTGGGCACAGTTGGGACGATTGGTCTATGGAGCCCCCGACGACAAGCGCGGCTATCGCCGCTACGCTCCCGAGGCACTGCACCCGAAGACAGAGGTTGTGACCGGCGTGATGGAGCACGAGTGCACCGAACTGATGAAACGATTCTTCATAAAAAGACGATAACCATGAAAAGACACACCACCATTGCAGCCCTACTGCTGATACCCGCTCTCATGAGCACAGCACAGCAGGTGAGTGAGACAAAGCAGGGACTCCGCGTAGACCCCTCAGGTGACAAGCCCACGACAGAGGTATCGGTATATGCACCGAACATCATCCGCGTGACCAAGTATGCCGACGGCCTTGAGGCGTTGCCTGCCAAGAAGAGCTACTCCGTCATCATGACTCCCGAGAAGGGTAAGGGTCTGTGGAGCGTTGAGGGCAACACCCTGCGCACCGCATGCCTCGCGGTGACCGTCGATGCCGCCACAGGTGAGGTACGCTTTGCCGATGCCGATGGCAAGGCCCTGCTTGTCGAGAAGGGCGCTGCCGAGGTGGCACCCATCGCCACGGGCGTCGACAAGGGGCAGTACCGCATACGCCAGGACTTCCAGCTCGACACCGACGAGGCCATCTACGGCCTTGGCCAGCGCCGCAGCCCCAAACTCAACCAGCGTGGCGAGAAAGTGGAGATATGGAACCACAATGCCAACATCACCATCCCCTACTTCACCTCCGTGAAGGGCTATGGCCTCTACTGGGACAATGCCGGACGCAGCCACTTTGAGGATACTCCCGAAGCCACCACCTTCACCTCTGAGGTGGCACAAGGGGTCGACTACTACTTCCTCTACCGCGACGGCACACAGGACGGTGTCATCGCCTCCATCCGCCAGCTCACGGGTCAGGCCACCATGTTCCCCCTCTGGACCATGGGCCACTGGCAGTGCCGCGAGCGCTATAAGACCAGCGACGAGCTGTGCGAGGTACTCGACAAGTACCGTGAACTGCAGATTCCGCTCGATGGTATCGTGCAGGACTGGCAATACTGGGGATGCGACTCCAACTGGAATGCCATGGACTTCATGAACCCCTACTATATCAATAAGGTGGGTGACCCCGCTTGGAGCAAGTACCTCCCCGACGACCTGCGCCCCTTGGCTGCCGAATATGTGAAGAAGGGATTAGAGCCGCGCATCAAGTCGCCCCAAGAGATGATTGACTACGTGCATAGCCGCAACGCCCACCTGATGATCTCCATCTGGGCCAACTTCGGTCCGTGGACACCTCAGTTCAAGGAACTCGATGCCATCGGTGCCCTGTATCCCTTCGAGACATGGCCCACCAACCGTGGCGTACGTCCCTACGACCCCTTCAACCCCGCAGCACGCGAGATCTACTGGAAATACCTCAAGCATCTCTATGGCATGGACTTCGATGCCTGGTGGACCGACTCTACCGAGCCCGACCACTTCGAGAAGCCCGGCGACGATGACCACCTCACTGCCGACGGCAGCTGGCGCAGCGTGAAGAACGCCTTCCCCCTGATGACCAACAAGGGCATCTACGAGAAGCTACGCCAGCAGAAGGGCAACGACAAGCGCGCCTTCATGATGACCCGCAGCAGCTCGTTCGGCATACAGCACTACGGCACCTTCAGCTGGAGTGGCGACATCCAGTCCAACTGGGCAACCTTCAAGAACCAGATACCCTCGGGCCTCAACTATATCCTCTGCGGTATCCCCTACTGGAACACCGACATAGGCGGCTTCTTCTGCTGGGACTACAACAATAACCCGCGCGACCCCTTCGCGCAGGAGCTGCAGGTGCGCTGGATGCAGTGGGGCTGCTTCATGCCTCTCATGCGCAACCACGTATCTTCACCCATGGTCAACGAGCTGTACCGCTATGCCGAACCCGGACATTGGGCCTTCGACGTGCAGAAGCAATACATCGAGCTGCGCTACCGCCTGCTCCCCTACATCTACAGCAACTGTGGCGATGTGGTGCAACGCAGCGGTTCCATGATGCGTGCCCTCGTGATGGACTTCCCGCGCGACAAGAGAGCCATCAACCTCACCGACGAGTACCTCTTCGGCCGCAACATCTTGGTGAAGCCCATTACCGACCCGCTCTACACCTACCTCGACTACGGCAAGATAGGCCATGCCATCTATCCTGAGGTGGAGCGTGCATCGGCTCCCGTCAAGGTATACCTTCCTGAGGGTAGCGACTGGTGGGACTTCTGGAGCAACGAGTACCACGGAGGCGGACAGACCATCCTGCGCCCCGCACCCATCCATATCATGCCCCTCTTCGTCAAGGCGGGTAGCATCATCCCCTTCGGCCCTGCCGTGCAGTATGCTGCCGAGAAGGCTTGGGATAACCTCGAGGTGCGCGTATACCCCGGTGCCGATGGCGAGTTTATCCTTTATGAGGACGAAGGAGACAACTACAACTACGAGAAGGGCGCCTTCACCGAGATTCCCTTCCGCTGGGACAACGACCATGGAACCCTCATCATCGGTGAGCGCAAGGGCAAGTACAAGGGTATGCTCAAGGAGCGCAAGTTCCGCATCCACCTCGTGAGCAAGGAGTCACCGGCAGGCGATACCGAGACGCAGACCTTCACCACCGTGGAGTATACCGGCAAGGAGGTACGCGTGAAGCTGTGCGAGGGCACCGTGCCCGACGGCATGGAAGATGTCACCACTGCCTACATCGCCAACCCCAGCTTTGAGGCCGATGGCCGCTCGGGCAACAAGTTCGCCCCCGAAGGCTGGAGCGTC
>JAFWXS010000110.1 GCA_017517925.1 Bacteroidaceae bacterium
ACTGCCATCATTACCGCAACTACAAGACCGACAACATGCAGTTCCACGTGCGCCAGCACAAGGGCGGCACCGTACTTGTAAACAACGGCCAGGTGAAGAAGATCAACCTCAAGACCGACAGCACCATCTCGGCCGGTGTATACCCTGCCTGGCACCCCACCCACAACCTTATCGCCTACTCCATCAACGATACGGGACAGTCGTTCCACACCAGAGACCACAATAAGATTGAAGTGCAGGACCTTAAGAGCGATCTCATCCTCTACGACATAGACCGCAATGAGGTAAGCTTCATCGAGCACGACACACTGGAATGGGAAGTGTTCCCCGCCTGGGCACCCGACGGCAAGACACTCTACTACAACTCTGCACACTACGAGATACAGGACTATGCCCACAAGGAGCGCGAGATCATCGACAACTACAAGCAGTTCAAGTACAACATCTACCGCAAATCGTTCGATCCGGAGACACTCACCTTCGGCCCTACGGAGCTTGTTCTCGATGCCGACACCCTCGGCAAGAGCGCCACACTCCCCCGCATATCGCCCGACGGACGCTACCTGCTCTTCGGTATGGCCGAATACGGATGCTTCCACATCTGGCACAAGGATGCCGACCTCTACACGATAGATCTCACTACCATGCAGTTACGCAACATGCGAGAGCTCAACAGCAACGATGTGGAGAGCTATCACTCCTGGTCGAGCAACGGACGATGGATACTCTACACCAGCCGCCGCGATGACGGAGGATACACCCGCCTTTACATCGCCTATTTCGACAAGGACGGCAAGGCCCACAAGCCCTTCATCCTGCCGCAGAAAGACCCCTATTTCTACGACAACTACTACAAGAGCTACAACGTGCCCGAGTATATGATTGAGCCGGTCACCATCACTCCGCAAGAATTTGCCCGCCATATCGACACGGAGGTGATACCCGCCACATTCAAAAGTCAGGCAATTAAGTAAAATACTACCGGCTAAATTAACAAAGTTAAAATTCCGATGAATGCTAAAAAATGTAATGAAAAATTAGTTAGTGTGAGGGATTAGTTTTATCTTTGTCCGTTAATTGACTACAAACAATATTAATAATACCTAATTATGAACAAAAAACACACGTTCAAAGTGGGCAAGTACATCAGTATGGCTTGTCTGTTATTTGTTTGTGCTACAGTTCAGTCCTGTCGTGATGAGTACTTCTACGACAACCGCGAACCGGACTTCTTGGGCGCAAGCATCTATGAGTATTTGGAGGAAAAGGGCGAATTCACTCTTTTCATGAAAGTAATCGAAGATTTGGACTACAAGGAGGTACTATCCAAGACGGGTAGTAAAACTTTGTTTGTAGCCGATGACGAAGCCTTCCTCAGAGGTATCAAGGAGGAGTGGGGATTTGATTCGTACAGCCAGCTGACACCGGCCCACAAGCGCATCATCCTCAACAACTCCATGTTGGACAACGCCTACCTGCTCGAGCTGATGTCAAACATGCCTTCGGCCGGCGCAGATTCAGAGCCTATCGTAGGACGTTGCTTGCGTCAGGTGACTTCGGCCAACGTAACCGACTCCATCGGTTTCTTCTACGATGCCGACCTGCCTCAGAACAACAAGGAGTGGGATCGCTTCCGCCAGACAGGTATTCGCCTCGCACTGGATGCCACCAAGACCACTATGGTACACTTCCTTGAGGAGCAGCTCTACCAGAACTCCATCACGGCTGAGGATCTCAACATTCTGCTGAACAACCGCTACAACGCGACAATCAAGGACGCCTTCATTTTCGACAAGAAGGTCATCGACCAGAACGTAACTTGCAAGAACGGTTATGTACACCAGCTGGACGGTCTCTTGA
>JAFWXS010000111.1 GCA_017517925.1 Bacteroidaceae bacterium
AGGCAAAGAAAAAGCCGCCTTGTGGGCGGCTGAGTTTTTAGTCGCTGGCTTCTCGTGTGAAGTGGAAGCACAGCCCCGTGATTTCGCCGTAGCGGCTTTCAAGGAACTTCGCCACGCCCCAGGGGATGAGGTCTTCGTTAACCTTGACTTCTATCGTTTTATGCTCACCTGTGTTTTGGATGGTGAAGCTTGCTTCGATGTATACGTTCATTCCTGATGGTATTTGTTCGGGTTCATATTTGGGGTAAGCTCGTCCGCAGTACACGAGCCAATCTTTATCGGCTTCATTTACCGGGGGTAAAGGCAGACCTGTGTCGAGGGCTCGGATAAGTACGCGATTGTTGCCGTTATCCTGCAACACCACATACTTCAGCTCTGCGTTCTCTCCTGCGTCAAGCCATTCCGGCTTGATTCGGACTATGTCTCCTCTTTCGATTGATGTACTGCTCATGGTTGTAAAAGGTTAATGCTCGTTCTTAGTGGGTTCCCAGCCCTCGATTTTGATGTTGGTAACGATGCCGTAATTTTCATACAGGCTGATGATTTCGCGGTCGGCCATCCCCTGTAGGAACTCGTGGTAGCCGTTGTCGGATTCTTCCCCGGCTTCCAGTTCCTTGCGGTAGCTGTCGGCGTATGCCTTGTTTTCCTCGTAGGTGTTCAGAGTGTCGGCGATTTCCTCCATCTCGTATTCATCATACTTGGCGGGGTCGATGCCGTAGGCTTTCAGCTTGTCTATATTATCGTTATTCATTGCTACTTAGTGCTTTTATCTATTATCACAGTATAGCACATCAGGCACAAGAGTCCAGAACTTTTTACATTTTTCTTTTCTTTTTCTTCTTAATACTCAATGCTTTGCATCTTGTCTTTCTTCATCAATGCGCCTGTCGATAAACTCCTCGTTGGCACGCTGCACGAAAGGACAACTCTTACACTTGTTCTCGGCGATAATCCGCATTTTCCGTTCTTCATCGTACAGGTGTTCATAGCGTTCAGCACGCTTCATTTCGCGCCAGAGGAAGATACCCATAATCGCGCCCACAGAGGCACCATTCTGGATGTATTCGAGGATGGGGTTGACTTCAGCAGAAGCCAAGGTCACGATGGCTATGGTATTGGCCAGCACGATGCCGCCAGTTACAAAGGAATTGGTCATAAGATTGGGATAGATATTGGTGTGGGTGTGATTAGGAATTGAGTAGAGCAAGCAGAGCGTCTTTGTTGGCAAGCAACTCGGAAAGCCCGGTGTGTTCCGACTCGGAAAGATGTGAAGTGATATCGTCTACGTGGTCAATCGGAACAAAGAGAGGCCCAGGGGAATCCAAGTCGAAAGTAGCACAGATGAGGTATTTTTCGCTTGAGCCGCTGGAGTTGGTAAGGTAGCAACCATCAGAGTCATTGTATACACCCAGCCCTGAGAGAATAAGGGAGGTGTTCAATTCTGTTGTTGTGCTGCTGGCCATCAGGCAAATTCGCAGTTTGCGGCCGTTCAGTTTCAGGTTATCAAATAACCATACACTATCCGTTCCAAGAGTTTGCACAACAGTATTTGTTGAAGTCCCTACATGGATGAAAGTCCCATTGTCTTGCTCCTCAAAGATGCCGAGGAAGGATGCTGAGGTGGTCATCTCTGTGCTGGCTGTTTTTCGACAAGGAATAGTCACTTTCTTCAGCTTACCCTCGGGAGGACAATGCACAAGGCTAAGCTGAGCCCACCGACAGTTAATGCTGGTTGTTCCCTCTGCGGTGGTGAACTCAATCCCCTCAGGGCGGTAAATGGTGTTAGAGAGAATGGTCGAGATAAGTTCTTCGTCAACTACCCCCGGCTCGCCTTGTTCTCCCTGTATACCTTGTATGCCCTGAGGCCCAGGCTCTCCCGGCGCACCTTGTTCCCCTTTCAGGGAAGCCACCCATTCCTCCTCAGTTCCGACAAAGCCCATTTTCTTGGCAGAATCAAATGCGGAGAGGCCATCGGCACTTACGGCCAGCTTGCCGGAGGAGTCTTTGCCTACCGGGAGGATATTGCGCCCGGAGATGGGCGTATCGGTGCCGAGTATCACGGTGCCGGATTCGGAAGCGGTGGCCAGAGGTATGGCAATGGTTCCGGCTGCGGTCAGAGCCACGGCTGTATGTTCCCCCTCAATGATGGCATCGGCTTCCAACAACACGAGGCCAGCCTGAGCAGCAGACGCTTTCAACAGGTTCACCCACGACTTGGTGGCTACCAGATCCGGCGCGGGGTATTCCCCGGCAGCGGCTTCGGGAACATCCGTGGCCAGTCGGATAATATCGTTGAGAAGAGTCGTGTTGATGGTGTCGGTCAGACGCTCAGCGCCATTCTCCTGCCATGCAAACTCTGCCACAGCCGAAATACTTGCTGCCGTAGCGGCATTGCCGGAACCCACGTTGAACGCAGCATTGAGCGCTTCGCTGGAAACAGCCAGGCTCAACTCAAAGC
>JAFWXS010000112.1 GCA_017517925.1 Bacteroidaceae bacterium
AGAGTTATACTCCGCTGCGCTCCGTTTTTGGAGTTAAAGAGAGTTATACTCCGCTGCGCTCCGTTTTTGGAGTTAAAGAGAGTTATACTCCGCTGCGCTCCGTTTTTGGAGTTAAAGAGAGTTATACTCCGCTGCGCTCCGTTTTTTTTTGGAGTTAAAGAGAGTTATACTCCGCTGCGCTCCGTTTTTTTTTGGAGTTAAAGGGAGTTATACTCCGCTGCGCTCCGTTTTGGAGTTAAAGGGAGTTATACTCGCTGCGCTCCGTTTGGGGGGGAGATAAAGGCCAAATGTCCTTTCGCGCGTAAATCTTATTTCCCTTAACTCCTTTATCTCCTTTATCTCCTTTATCTCCTTTATCTCCTTTATCTCCTTTATCTCCTTTATCTCCCTTATCTCCTTTATCTCCCTTAACTCCCTTATCTCCCCTTAACTCCTTTATCTCCTTTAACTCCTTTATCTCCTTTAACTCCCCTTAACTCCCTTAACTCCCTTATTCTTGTACCAGCTGATGAAGGCCGCCACCACGATGACACATATCAGGATATATATGGGCGACACGCTGAGGATGCACACGAGCACCATCGACGCTATCCACACCATCCACGACCACCAGCGCATCTTCGTGGCCTTGAGCATGTCGATCATGGGCACGCCGATGAGCGCCACCACCACGGGGCGTATGCCCTTGAAGGCCCGTATCACGTAGGGGTTGTCCTTGAACGAGGTGAAGAACATCGCCACCAGCAGGATGATGAGGAAGGGCGGCAGGCAGCTCGCCACCGTGGCCACCACGCTCCCCTTGGTGCCGCGCAGGCGGTAACCCGTGAGGATGGATATGTTGACGGCAAAGAGCCCCGGAGCCGTCTGCGCCAGCGTGATGATGTCCACGAAGTCCTCGTCGCCCAGCCACCCTCGCGCCACCAGCTCGCTCTTGATGGCCGCTATCATGGGGATGCCTCCGCCGATGGTGAAGGCCCCTATCTTGCCGAATACCAGAAATATCTGCCAGAGACTGATCATAGCTATTCTATTTGTATGCAAATGTATGAGTTGCAAAATAGGTCCTTGAGATTGGCTTGCATTGTACGCACTGCATGATGATTAAAAAATAGTGCATAAATGAAGGGGATTGCATGAAAAAAGTTTCGATGAGTATTGCAAAAGCTATTGAGATCTGAAATTCTTGCAACTTTCGCACCGTTCACATTTAGCAAGTCTCCCCGCGGCAAAGCCTGCTAAAGCCAGCGGGTCTTTTGAAATTTACATCAAAAGGAAACCTCTTTTGTGCGCCTGATAGGACTCGAACCTACACGTATCGCTACACCAGATCCTAAGTCTGGCGCGTCTACCAATTTCGCCACAAGCGCAATCGCGGCACAAAAGTAATACTTTTGTTTGAATTATGAATTATGAATTGTGATTTATTTTGTCTCGTGCGATTATTTTGCCAATAACTCCCGTGCCTTTTCTATGATTGTATCCACGCCTCGGGCGCGGTCCTCGTCGGTCGTCTCCACCTTCACGTCGGGCTCGATGCCAAACTCGGTGTGCTGCATCCCGGCATCGAAGGAGGGGCAGGCCGAGAAACGTACGCTCCAGCCACACGGCAGTTCCGATGAGAAGGGGAGGCCGGAACCACCGCCCGTGCGGTCTCCTACGACAGTGGTCATAGGCAGTTGGCGCATCATCTTGACAAAGTCGTTCGTGGCACTGTATGAGCTGCGGTTGGTAAGCACGCACACACGCTTCTGCCAGCGTAAGCGGTCGGAGCTTTTGAGGTAGATGGGCTCGGGATCAGAGAAGTCGCTGTGCCCGGGGCCTGTCTTGTGGCAGACGTATCCTGTAAGCATGTGCTCGTTGGTGAAGCGGGCGGCGAGGGTCTCGGCATAGCTGAGGTTGCCGCCTCCGTTGTTGCGCACATCAATGATGAGGCCGCGGCAGAGGGCGAGGGCGGCAAGGCACTCGTCGAGGTTGCCCTCGCCAATCGAATTAGAGAAGGAGGGCACGTAGATGTAGCCGATATTGTCGGGCAGGATAGTGTAGCGCAGTCCTGAAGCAATCTTGTAGTCGGTGCCGAGGTAGCGAGCCTGTATCTCCTCGCTGAAGTTGGTGGCATAGCCTTCGCGGAAGTCCCAGTAGCGGGCCACGTCGTGGGCGGCATAGAGGTTTACGTGTCCGTCGCGCAGTTCGTCGAGCATGTCGCCCAGCACTTCGAAGAGTCCGGCATCGCTCATGCCGTCAGCAATGCGGGGCTTGTACTTGCGGTACACTGCAGCCCAGTCGAGACCATACTCCTCGGCCTTATAGTCGAGGAAGCAGTAGTTCTCGTCGATGATGTGCCACAAGGCTTCGAAGTTTCCCGTGGGGGTGTCTTCGTAGGTCTCTACTTTTGTGCAGGAAGAGAGAAACAGCAGAATGGAGGTTAGTAAAAAAACTCTGTTCCTTTTATTTACTATTTTACAATTTACCATTTACAATTTATTTACCATTTAATGAATCTTACAATTTATCGGCATTACGGAAAGAGATTGGCTACTGCATATCAATAGTACATTGTAAATTGTCTAATGGTACATTAATACGGTATATACTGCTTTGCCTCATCATCGCGCCATACGTGGTAGAGGTTGCTTACGTAGCCAATCATCAGCGAGTGGGTGAACATGCGGTACTGCTGTCGGCCGAGGTGCCAGTGGTAGAGGTCTTCGACCCAGGTGAGACGCACGGTGCACGAGCGGAACTGCACATCGTAGCTGAGGCCGGTGCGCAAGGAGAGGTTGTTATGCGGCGAGGTTACATGCACGCAGCCTTCCTCGTGCCCGAGGTAGAATATCTCGTAGTACGACTGCCCGTAGTCTGGTGCGAAGGCTGCACCAAGCAGGGGCACGTCGGCTTGCAGGCGCAGGCTCATCGGTACATTCCACAGCGTGAAGCTATACTTTCCCATAGTCGAGGCGGCGAGGTTGGCTCCGAGCTTCAGCTGGGCAGGGTTGTTAGAGTTGCGCAGGTTGTAGATGCCTCCGATGCGCAGCTGCCCTTGTGGCCCCACGTAGAGGCTCCAACGCTCGGTGCGTATGGGGCGGTAGTAATAGGTATACGCATAGTCGGCCATGCCGCCCACCGTGAGTCCCTGGCCCTCGGCGGCCAGCGTATAGTCGCCGTGGAGTGAAAAGAACGACTGGGTAAACCATCGGCCACTCGGGGCTGTCGTCTGCGCAAAGCGCTCATCCTGCATCACCACATGGCCGCCCTTGTAGGTGAGGGGCGACAGGTAGGTGTCGAGCAGCGCGGTCAGTCCGCCACCGAGCGAGAAAGTGCGTTCTTCGAAGCGTGTGGCATCGAGACTTTGTGCGCTTGTGAAAAATATGGTTCCTATAATTATAAGGATGGATATTACGTGCCTTTTCATATCATGATTGGTGCTTACCGATCGGCAAAGTTCGCCAAGTTTTTCGAACTATGCAAACGATTTTTTTCAGATTTTCTTTATTGTGTCAGAAAATTAGGGTCTTGGTCTTGCATATATATATGGAATACTTTATTTTTGCACAAGAGGGAGTTGTCAGATTCTCTCTGTTCTCTGAAATGTCACTAAATCTAATACCATGAAAACACGGAATCTTCATCTGTTGTGTTTGCTTGTAAGCAGCATTTTTTCTGTTACGTCTTTGGCTCAAAAGCCTTTCGAGTTTAGATGTACCGATTATCTGGCCACGCCGGACCGCAGCCAGGCCAAGTTCTCCTATGACAAGGAGAACAACACGTTTACCATCAACGATAGCGGAACCAACAATATCGCTTTCCAGATGGATAAGAACATCGACAACTTCTACTACATCACCAATGAGCAGACATGGTTTGCCGTGAAGGGTAGTAATCTGAGCACAACATTGTCCAACAGTGACATCTGGTGGTTCAACGGCTTCAACAAGGGGGGCAGCGTAGAGGCCAACCATGCTGTGACCGCTCCCGACGGTGAGCAGCTTATCGTGTGGAACATCAAGGACAACGCTTCGCTGAATCCTAACATGGACTATAGCGACGAGCAGATTTATCTCTCTTCGCAGAGCCATCAGTTCAGCCATTGCATGGGACTCACCTCGACCATCGGCACCTCGACCATCAGTATGATCGGCTACTTTGCTCCCTACGAGCTTGCAGCCACCTATCCGGGGCTGATGACTGCTCTGGGATATACTGCCGATGGCACATCCCTGACTAAGGAGTTGAACGCTAAGGTCGATGCCCTTTTGGTGTCGGTGGATGAGATGCTTGCCAATGGTGACTATGCCGGTTACAAGGAAACCCTCGAGGCGGCCAAGGACAAGGCGTTGGGAACCCTTGCCGGTATGCCAACTACCGACTATGTCACCGCTCTTCAAGTCATGAAGGAGTTGCGCGAAGTGTTGAGCACAGCAACCATAAGGCACAATACCTGTATCTCTTCCTACACACGCACTGCTCACGGAATAGATGCCATGCAAGGCGAGGTGTGCGTTAAGATTATCTTCCACGACGATAACGTGGTGAGAATCTATAAGTCTCACTCTGCCGACATAGCGAAGAAGAGCTGGTCTGTGGTGCAGCCCGCCGCTGGGGCTGCCGACTTCAGTCTTGACGAGACAGAGGGTGTGGTCACTTTGGATAATGCCCATGTCGTAGTCACTCTCGACCTTGCCACAGCGTGCATCAGCGTATGCCGCAAGGATGGCACTGTGCTTGTCCGCGAAGCAGGAAATCAGTTCTCGCCCTATATGGATGGACCGAATAGCAGCTATAAGATACAGCAGACCTTTACGCTCGATACCGATGAGTATATCTTCGGTATGGGACAGATCCAGAACGGTGTGCTCAACCAGCGCGGTAAGATCATCAACCTCGTGCAGGACAATATGAAGGTATGCATTCCCTATTTCCAGTCAAGCAAGAACTATGGCCTCTTCTGGGATAACTATTCTCCGACCACATTCACCGACATGGAGGAGGAGACTCGCTTCATGTCTACAGGTAATGAGATTGACTATTATGTCCTTGTCGGCGAAGAGAGCGGCGATGTGCTCCCCCTCATGCGTGAGCTCACGGGACACTGCCCTATGCCCGCCTTGTGGAACTTCGGCCTTTACCAGAGCAAGGAACGCTACACCAGTGCCAACGAGACCATGCAGGTGGTAAAGGAGTATCGCAAGCGTGGCGTGCCTCTCGACTGCATCGTACAGGACTGGCAGTATTGGGGCGATGACGCACATTGGAACGCGATGGAGTTCCTCAACCCCTCCTTCTCTAACTATGCAGCAATGATCAAGTCGGTACACGACAACAATGCCAAGCTGATGATCAGCGTATGGGCCAACTTCGGTCCGCAGACCAAGCAGTATGCACACTTTAGTCAGAAAGGCAGGATGATTGAAGCCGTGTCGTACCCCTTCGGCGCGGGCGTGAAACCCTATGACTGCTACGATGCCACCACACGCGACGAGTATTGGCAGTATCTCTATGCCGGACTGATGAACAAGGACATTGATGCCCTGTGGCTCGACTCCAGCGAGCCCGACTATCAGCAGCAGAGTCCGAACGATTATGACTACGTCACAGGCACGGGACTCACCTGGCGCGAGCTGCGCAACGCCTTCCCCTTGGCTCATGTGGGCGGTGTGCATGACCACTTCCGTGCCGATGCATTGGGCGGTAAGACAGGCCTTTCAGGCAAGCGCGTGTCCATCCTTACCCGCTCGGCCTTTGCCGGACAGCAACGCTACGGTGCCAACACGTGGAGCGGCGACGTCACCGCCAGTTGGGACAACTTGGCTGCGCAGATTCCGGCAGCACTCAACTTCTCGGCTTGTGGCATCCCCTATTGGAACAGTGATATAGGAGGCTTCTTTACGGGCTCGTACGGAGGCGTTAACGATGTCAACTGGCGTCGTCTCTATATGCGTTGGCTGCAATTTGGAACCTTCACCCCCATGATGCGCTTCCATGGAACGAATACCCCACGCGAGATCTATCAGTTCGGTTCCGAGAAGGATGGCATAGGCGACTACGACCATATACTCAAGTATGTGAAGATGCGCTACCGCATGCTTCCCTATCTCTATAGCACAGCATGGCAAGTGTGCAGTGCCGATGCCACCTTCATGACGGCTCTGCCTATCGCCTTTGGCAATGACCGCCAGTGCTACGACATCAAGGATCAGTATATGTTTGGTGATGCATTCCTCGTGGCTCCCATTGTGACGGACAATACCAATCAGCGTGAGGTGTATCTCCCGGCAGGCCATCAGTGGGTGGACTTCTGGACCGGTGAGACCCATCAAGGCGGACAAGTGGTGGTGAAGAAGGGACATGCCGACATCATACCGCTCTACATCAAGGCCGGAAGCATTCTCCCATGGGGTCCCGATGTGCAATATGCTACAGAGAAGGCGTGGAACGACCTCGAGATACGTGTATATCCCGGTGGCGACGGCCGATTTGTGCTCTACGAAGATGAGAACGACAACTACAACTACGAGCAAGGACGCTACTCCGAGATTCCTTTCACTTGGGACGAGCAGTCACAGACGCTTACGATAGGCAAGCGACAGGGCGAGTTTGAGGGTATGCTTCGTGAACGTACCTTCCGCATCTGTAAGGTGTCGGCATACCATGCTACGGGCGACCTGCACGCTGCGGACTATGATGCCGTTGTCCAATATACAGGCGAGGAGGTATCGGTGACTCTTGACCGGGAGACGGAGAAGCCTGCCGTGCTCACCGACTGTACTGCCGACTATATCGTAAATCCCAGCTTCGAGAACGATGGGCGCACGTTGACCAAGCAGGCCCCTCGGGGATGGACTGTAAACAGCAATACTACATGGTGGGGCGTGAACCAAGGTGGCGGAAACGAAGACCCCATGGCCACTGACGGCAACTTCATCTTTGGTGTTTGGGACAACAATGTCCTCTCGGCCAGCATCAGTCAGTCCATCCGTAACCTGCCCAGCGGGAAGTATATGCTGACCGTTGATATTCATGCACCTGGACGTATTGCCGAGTCACGCCTCGGCAATCAGCGTCTGTTTGCCAATGACCAAACTGCACTCATGCGTGAGCAGTTCGTTACATGTGGTACGGGCGATAACTATCCCATGCAGACACTCGTCCTTAACTTTGTCCAGGAGAATGATGGGGACCCTTTGGCTATAGGAGTAGCCACGGATGGAGCTCCCAGACAGACGTGGTTCAAGATTGACAACTTTCGTCTCTATGCCATAGCCGAAGACCCTTCTGGTCCTACACTGGTGACTACAGGAACTGCAGTTGCAAAAGTAGAGCGTGTCGAGGTCTTCACTGTGAGTGGCCAGCATATCTCGCGGTGTCAGGAAGGGGTAAACATCGTGCGCGAATATATGAGCGACGGCACGCAAAGGGCCAATAAGGTTATTTACCCTTGATTCATGGGATAGTTATCCTTATTTTTTTTGCCTTTATTCTTTTTCCTCCTCAAACAGACTCAGTTGCTCGCTCGTAGGCTCCTCGGAAGCCTCTTCGGTAGCTTCGGACTCTTCGGGTAATGGCTCCTCCTCGGGCTCGGGACGGCGTGTGGGCTCCAGCTCCTCGAAGCTGGCTACCTCGAAGTTGGTGACGCGCTTGCCTATGGCCTTGAAGCCCTTGATGAGGGCAAATTCCTCGGCATCGATGACGAGCGGTTCGCGGAAGCTGTCGCCACCGCCGAAGTTGACCTGTATGAGCGGGTATACCTCGCAGGTGAGCAGCACCATACTGCTGTCCTTGTGTTCGTCCACGAAGGTGTTCTTCTTCGCCGTGGCCTCCATCGTGAAGCGCTTGATGTAGTAGAAACCCTTCTGTGAGGCATTGCGCACGATAGCTGTCCACACCTTCTCGGGGTTGTACTTCTCGATATAGAGGATGTCGGGCTCGTAGTGGTTGTTGGCGTCGAAGTCGGTGATGTAGAACTCGCCGTTCTTCAGTACCACGAGTATGCGGTCGTCGCTGTGGAACTCGCCCAAGTACTCGCCGTGTCCGTCAAAGTCGAGGCGCAGGATGTCGCGGTCGAACCATACCTTGCGGCCGCCGAGCGTAGAGGCACCGTGGGCCTTGAGGCCGATGCGCTGCACCTCGAGGCGCGTGAGCAGGTTGCCCATCGAGGCGCGCCCTTTGATGGCTATCTCGCTGAAGTCCTTCTCAATGACCGTCTTGCGCAGGTTGGGTACGGGCTTGAGCTGCACCTTGATAATCTCGGCCTCGCCGTTGGGGTTGGCAGTGAAGTAGGCCACGCGCGAGCCGGGCTTGCCTTGGGTGAGGTTGTACTCGCGGTCGCGGTTGGTACCTGTCACGGCAAAGCGCTTGATGTAGTAGGGGCCTCCACGGCCGTCGCGGTACACGGCATTATATATGGTGCGCTTGTCGTTACGCTTGTAGATGCCCACGTGCATCACGCCCGTGCCCACAAACATCTTCTCGGCCACGCGCACAATCTTGTAGCGTCCGTCCTTGTAGAAGAGGATGACATCATCGATCGACGAGCAGTTGGTGACAAACTCATCCTTCTTCAGTGACGTGCCTATGAAACCTTCCTCGCGGTTGATGTAGAGCTTCTCGTTGGCTTCGATGACCTTGGCGGCCTCGATATTCTCGAAGTTGCGCAACTCGGTCTTGCGGGGGAAGGCGGCACCGTACTTGGTCTTGAGCATGGTGAACCAGTCGATGGTAACGCCCACCATATTGGCCAGCTTCTTGTCTATCTCCTCCACCTCTTCGCGGAGGCGGGCCATCAGCTCGTCGGCCTTGTCCTTGTTGAACTTGAGGATGCGGGCCATCTTGATTTCCATGAGGTGCAGGATGTCCTCCTTGGTCACCTCGCGGATGAAGGTGGGGTAGTAGGGCGTCAAGCGCTCGTCGATGTGCTCGCAGGCAGCGTCCATCGTGGGGGCCTGCTCGAATTTCTTGTCCTTATAGATGCGCTCTTCGATGAAGATTTTCTCCAATGAGGCAAAGTGCAGCTGCTCCTGGAGCTCGCCCTTGCGTATCTCCAACTCCTGACGGAGCAGGCTGAGCGTGTTGTCCACCGACTTGCGCAGGACGTGGCTCACGCCGAGGAAGTGGGGCTTGTTGTCGTCGATGACGCAGCAGTTGGGCGAAATGCTTATCTCACAGTCGGTGAAGGCATAGAGCGCGTCCAAAGTCTTGTCCGACGATACGCCCGGTGCCAAGTGCACGAGGATTTCCACCTCGGCTGCTGTGTTGTCATCGACCTTGCGTATCTTTATCTTGCCCTTCTCAGCAGCTTTCAGGATAGACTCGATGAGCGTCGATGTAGTCTTTCCATAAGGGATCTCGGTGATGGCCAGCGTCTTGTTGTCCAGCTTGTTGATGCGGGCACGCACACGCACCGCTCCGCCGCGCTCACCATCGTTGTAGCGGGCCACGTCGATGAAGCCGCCCGTCTGGAAGTCGGGATAAAGCACGAAATCCTCACCCTTGAGGTAGCTTACGGCGGCATCGCACAGCTCGTTGAAGTTATGAGGGAGAATCTTCGATGACAGACCTACGGCAATACCCTCCACGCCCTGTGCCAGCAAGAGGGGGAACTTCACCGGCAGGGTGATAGGCTCCTTGTTGCGGCCGTCATACGAGAGCTTCCACTCCGTCGTCTTGGGGTTGAATACCACTTCGAGCGCAAACTTCGACAGGCGGGCCTCGATATAACGCGGAGCAGCGGCCGAGTCGCCCGTGAGGATGTTACCCCAGTTTCCCTGGCAGTCGATGAGCAGGTCCTTCTGTCCCAACTGCACCAGCGCATCGCCGATAGAGGCGTCGCCGTGAGGGTGGAACTGCATCGTATGGCCCACGATATTGGCCACCTTGTTGTAGCGCCCGTCGTCGAGGCGCTTCATCGAGTGCAGTATGCGGCGCTGCACGGGCTTGAATCCGTCGTTGATATGCGGCACGGCACGCTCCAGGATAACATAGGAGGCATAGTCGAGAAACCAGTTCTGGTACATGCCCGAGAGCTGGTATTTCACCGTATCGTCGTCGCCCCCGTCCTTCTTGGGGTGGTAGTTGTGGTCGGTATGCTCGGCCACCTCCGACGCTTCAGCCGTTTCGGCAGTGTCGAAAGTGCCCTCTTGGTCTTCCATCTCTTCAGCTCTGCTGAAATCTTCTTCGCTCATAATGTATGTGGTATTGCTTTGGAATAGACAAAGATATAAAAAGGTATGCTAATCGCCAAATTTATTTGTGTTCTTCGAACGAAGAACCAAGTGTAGGTTATATCAAAATTCTGAAACTATCGTACAATAAAGATTAGATGGAAAAATGCGAAAAGTAAACAAGGAGAATGTAATTATCGTTTGACCCATTTTACCAGCTCTGTAGTGTCTTTACTGTATATATGAAGTATGAATATTCCAGATTCTATAGAACCATTTAGTGTCATGGTCTCTTCCATTTCTTTACGTATGCAGTTGATGGTCGTGACACGTTGTCCACTTGTGGTATATACCGACACGTTTACAGGAGTGTTGGGGTGGATGGGGGTAGCGATGCCGGTGGTTGCTCGTAAGTGGAGATAGCCCTCTTTCCAATGTGTAGTATCCCATTCGAGACCTTCTATTGCGGGGAGGTCGAAGGTGGGGGTGCCCAAGGCTCTTGTAGCCGAGAAAATACGTATGGAATCTCCTGCCTGTAGGGTGTGGCTGCTGGTCAAGCGTACGCTGATGGTGCCGTTCATGCGCAGTGTGCCCACATTGTCTATCATGGCACATCCGTTGCCCGACGATGATTTCTTGGCCGATGCGCACTTGCGTGCTACCAACTGGTATATCGCACCGGAGTTGAAGGTGACGCTCTGTCCGCCAAAGTTGAGCAGTCCTGTGGAGGAGTTGTCATTGCTGCCTACCTGCAGGGTACCGTTGATGGTGGTCTTCGAATTGGTGAGCATGCCGTTTGTTGAGGTTACACCGGTGAGTGTAGCCCCCTTGGCTACGGTGAGCTCTCCCGTGCCGAGGGTGGCACCGGAACTGAGGTGTAGTGTGCCCTCGTTGACGGTAGTGGAGCCTGAGTGGTTGCTCTGTCCTGTGACGGTCATCTTGCAGGTGCCCACCTTGTTGAAGATACACTTGTTGGAGCCTCCGCCATCAGTGAACGTGCCGTCAAAGGTGAAGTCTCCATCGGTCTCGAAACTGTTGCCCACGTTCCATGTGTTGCTGCCGTTGACAGCGGCCTGGCTCTTGAAGTCGGCAATGGGCTGTATCAACTGCCCTTTACCGGTGAGTTTGCCGATGGTAAATGCTTTGGCCACGTTGGATACGCTGCAGCCATCGCCCACATAAAGTGTGCCTTTGGGTATGCCAGCTGTGCCGTCGAGCGGAAGACAGATGTTGTTGGTGATATGGCGTACAGTGCCTTCGAACTGGCTCCAGTCGCCAGTGATGCGCACGCGCTGTACGGTGTTACGGGGCACGATGGTGAGGGTACCGCTGCCGGTGAGCTTGTTGGAGTAGGCGGTGTAGTATACGCCTGTGAGCTGCCATGTCGCCGACTTGCCTTCGGGGACGTAGATGGCATGGGTGGTGGCTTGCACATCGTCCCACAGGGTGCCGGAGTGCATCTCGATGGCTTTGACTGCCGTGTTGTTTTGGATAGCTACATCGCCGCCTGTCATGATGAGGTGCTCGAGGGTGCCTGCCTTCATCAAGAAGAGACATCCGTTGCCCTTCTTGGTCAGTGTGCTGCCCGAGAGCGCGGCGTTCATCTTGAAGTCGCCCGACAGGTCAAGTGCACCTCCGGCATCGACCATTGTCATGGGTGACCCCGTCTCCATGGCTGCGGTAGTCTGCAGCACGGCACCGTTCTCCATGGTGAATAGGGAAGCATCGGTGGTGATGCCGCCAAGGTTACCCGTGGCTGAGTATTGGTTGGCCAAGGAAGAGACGATGGTGGTGCCGCCTTTTAGGTGGTTGCCGCCTGTATAGTTGTTATTGTTTTTCATGACGACCTTGCCTGTTCCCTCCTTGGTAAATACGGTGTTGCCGGTGATGGCCCCCTCACCACTAAAGGTATATGTATCGGCAGTATTGACCATGATGGTGGCTGGTAAAACCTCTTCGGCAAGGGTGAGGCTCTTGTGCTGCGCTTTGTCGTCGAAGATGATGTTGTCGCCTGCTACAAAAATGGTGGGAGTGCTTGAGATGCTGAAATTCTCGGTCTCACCGATGTCCCATGTGTTGCTTTGATTACCGGTCCATACGATGGTAGAGGGGTCGCGTAGGGCAAATATCTCTACGATGAGCTTGCCATCCTCTATATAGAGACTCTTCTTGGCTGTGGCAATGCCCTCAAGGATGATGTCGTCAACGGAACCTTCCATCTCTTCAATTTCAGCGATGATGTATTTCCCTGGTGTCATTTTTGCTTGTCCGTCGGCAAGGTGCCCTACAATCTCGATGACGGGCATCAGGTATTTGGGCCCGCCCTTTGTCCATGCGGTGCCAGTCTTGCGCTCTATCTTTAGGGTTTTGGCATTGACCTTGTCGGCCGAAAGGTCAGTAGCGTAAAGATCGATGACCAAGCGCGAGCCGAAGCCGAGCGACAGGGTGCCTGCGCTAATCTGTGAGGCTGTGCTTTCATTGCTGCCTATCTCAATGGTGGAGCCATATTCGGCCTTGATACTTAGAAACTCGCCTCCATCGCTATGGAGTTGGGTGTGACGGTTGAGCCATAGTGGCGATTGCTGCATTGTGCCGTCGAAGCGGAGTGTGCCTGCCCATACATTGGTTTCGCCGGTATGGGTGAAGTCGGCTTTGGGCAGTGCAAGTGTGCCGTCGCCCTGCTTCACCAAGCGGGCATCACCGCTGATGCCATCGCCCGTAACGGTACAGGTGTAGGTAGTGCGGTTTATCCTTGTCTCCTTGGTGGTGCACTCGCTGGGCGCAGTACCTTGTACCCATGTGGGCACATTGAAGGTGAGCACCGAAGGTTGTGAGCCGGGGGCAATGCTTACCGTGATGTTGGCATTATCGGAAACGAGCACATGCTGTCCGTTTTGTTCGCTACTGATGGTAGAGCCGTTGCTCACGATGGTGCGCCCCGTTGTGGTGAGGGGTGGGGGAGCTATGGTGATAGCCTCCATCTCGCCAAGGAAGTAGCTGGGCTTGGGAGGCTGATTGTATCCGCACATCTGCCATACCATGGCGTTACGGTACTGGTGGTCGTACCATAGCGTGTAGTTGCGCCATGCGGTAGGGATGGGAGTGGAGTAGATGCGTATGTTGTTGGCAGCGGTGCGCATGATGATCTCCTCGCGCCAGTCGCCGTAGATGTCGCCCTGGAAGCAGGGCGTTCCCTTGGTGTCGTTGTTGGTCATCGACCCTGTGCAAGTGTATATAGGTGACCACGACCCGTATTTGGCAATGCAGCCTTCGGTATTCTTGCCATTCAGGTAGTTGAAGGTCTCTTCACACAGGTCGCCATCCCAATAGATACGGAAATTCTGGTTGACACCCGTGTCGCCCAATCCGCTTACAGTACTGGCTGTCACGCTGCTGATAGGGCCAATGTCGGTAGGTGTGCAGAGCGAGCCGGGGAAATCGTTGGTGAAGTTGCCGGCCATGCAGCGGCCCACATCCTTAGGCGCGGTATAGCGATAGTAGATCTTTGAGGTGGTGGCGTCGCGATAGTTGGTGCCGGGATTGTTTTCCATGCAAGCAAATATCTCGTGACCATGGCGATAAGGGTCGAGGTCGCCCACATGCTCGGCATCGCCATGCCCTAATCCTATGGTCGAAAGTCCGTAGCCATTGTCGTCGATGACCATCGAACCGAATACAATCTCATCGCGTCCGTCCCAATCGACATCGGCCACGCAGTAGTTGTGGTATCCTTGTCCCTTCCAGGGACCATCGGCATTGCATGTCCATCGCCAACGCTCGGTCAGCGCATGGGTGCTGGGGTCTACGTCATAAGCAATCATCTTGTGGCGGGTGTAGATGCCACGAGCAAGGAATATGCTGGGCTTGTGTCCGTCAAGGTAAGGAGCACCGAAGAAGTGTTTTGAGCAGCGGTGACCGTAGCCGTCGCCCCAGGCCTTGTTCAGGTCCGTCTCGCCCGACTCCAACCGCTTCAAGGGGTAGGGGATGCACTGGTAGGGCTTTCCCGTCAGGCCATCCATATACAGGAGGTACTCTCCGTCGGTGGTGACGAACCAGTTGGTGCCACCTCCTGTGGCAGCGCGCACGTTCTTCGTGGCGTCTCCTACGGTATAGGTTGTCCCGTCGGCCATGTGCACGACCGTACCGTCGGCTGCACGCATCACCGCTTCGGCTCGTCCGTCACCATCCCAGTCGTAGGCCATGATGTTCTGCTCGTTGTTCTGGAAATCACCCATGTTGGGACCGCAGTTGACCCACCACAGACGGGTACCGTCCTGCTTCAGGCACTCGAAGATGGAGTACTCGCCCGTCACGACACCACCGATGGTGGGACCGTTCTTGGGGTAGGACTGCTCCATCTCGTCGATGTTGTCATACTTGAGCAGGATCTCCAGTTCGCCATCGCCGTCGACGTCGGCACAGGTGGCATCGTTGGGGCACAGGCGGCTCTTGATGCCGGGATGGGTGAGCTTGATCTCCTTGTAGCTGCTGCTCCAGGGCGATACAGCCGTGCAGGCCTCCTGCTCCTCACCGCCTATCACGGCGCGTACGGTATAGGTGCTGGCTGTCGTGCCTGCCTTGTCCGTGAAATTGGATACGCTGAGGGGGGATGCGTTGAGTTTCGTCCCGTCGCGGTAGACGTTGTACTCCGTGTCGTAGTACTCCTCACCGGTGATGCGCCAGCTGAGGTACACGCCGTCGGTTACTTTCATGGCTATCAGGCCGCGATCCAGCTTGTCGGTCCTGCGTTGTGCCACGCTGTGTCCTGCAATCAGGCACAGCAGCATGCTGATGATGATGGTCTTTCGCATAGGTAGATTCGATTTTCTGTATTTCATAGTCCTTGTCTTGTAATGTGCATGGATTGTCAGGGGGGCTTCACCTTGTCGCGCCTGCGCCTATTCTGCCAATCGGTAGAGGCGGAAGTTGTCGATCTTGAACCATGTCGAGTTGGGGGCTCTGTCGGTAGCTACGCCGATGGTGAGAGGGGCCTTGTCGGCCTTCTGGGTGAAGGAGAGCCTGATGGTCTGCATGGGGTAGTTGTCGCCGATGCCGGCATCTTTCACCTGGTCGCGGAAGTAGGCCACGGCATCGCCTGCAAAGAGGCGCTGGGCACCTACGCGGATGGCGTTGGGGGTGTTGGATGCGTGCATGTCAACCGCCAACACATAGTCGCCTTGAGGCAGGCTGCTGATGACCTGCGTGATG
>JAFWXS010000113.1 GCA_017517925.1 Bacteroidaceae bacterium
CCCCTAACTCCCCCCTAACTCCCAAGTCCCGCTCGACAAGTGTTATGTTAATATCCGCGCCAACTTTTTGTCTCGGATATTGTTTCTCTTGTCATACGTAACCCTTAAATCTTTACCTTTATGAAAAGAGTGTTTTATTTTACCCTTCTGTTCTGTGTATTGTGTGGCACGGCATCGTATGCCCAACATCACCGCTCGGCACGCGGCAAAGCATGGCGCGCTGAGCGCGAGGAGCTGCGTGCCCGGGAGCGTGCTATGGAGCAGCAGAACGACTCGGCAGCCTATCGCGCGGCATTGGAGGCGCTGCAGCAGGGCGACTGGGTGCTTGAGGCTGACAACATCAATTTCTTCAACGGCATCACGCGCTTCGTATCGTCTACGACCAACTACATCAGCTGCAATGATGGCGAGGGTACCGTACAAACGGCCTATGCCAACTTCGTGTACAGCCCCAACGGACTGGGTGGGGTGACTGTGCTGGGCGATGTCTCGGGCGGACGCATGTCGACCGACAAGGATGGCAACGTGTATTGTAGCTTCAGTATACAGGGCAGTGCGGTGTCGGCCACAGTGTACGTGACGCTTACGGGAGGCACCAACCAAGCGAGCGCTACGGTGAACCCCAATTTCTCGGGACGATCAATGACCTTTAATGGATATCTAGTGCCTTACGATAAAGCGACGGTGTTTCAGGGGATGCCACAATGGTAGTGGCTTAATAGAAAAACGGTAGAGGCTCAACGGGATGTTGAGCCTCTACTGTAGTTGCGGAGAAAGGATTCGAACCAATGACCTTTGGGTTATGAGCCCAACGAGCTACCACTGCTCCACTCCGCGATGTTGTACTTGTCGTTTGACGATGCAAAGGTAGTGCTTTTTCTTTACACTGCAAACTTTTCGGGCACTTTTTTATGTTTTTCAGCATTTTTCTGTTTTGCGTGATGATTTTTTGTATTTTTGTGTCCGTTATGAGTGCTACAACAATCAAAACCACCTATGCGCTGATAGAGGCTGCGCGTGTGATGTTCACACGCTACGGCTACGAGCGCACTACGATGACGGCCATCGCCCGCGAGGCAAAGAAGGGGCGTCGCACGCTCTACATGCACTTCCCCAGCAAGGAGGTGTTGCTGCGCCGCGTCATAGAGACTGAGTTGGACAGGATACTCGATGCTTCGCGAGCCGTTGCAAGCAAGGATATACCGGCCGACCGCAAGATTATGGAGCTTGTCTTCAGCCGACTCAACAATGTACGCCATACCGTCTTCCGCAACGGCTCGCTGCGTGCCGACTTCCGCCGCTTCTACCTCACCATCGACAGCATACGCCGCAAGTACGACATCATTGAGATTGACATTATCCGCAATATCCTCATTGAAGGCTACGGGCAGGGACTCTTTCACTTCGGTGATGCCCGCGTGATGGCCGAGATGATACATTATAGCGTGAAAGGTATGGAGGTGCCCTATGTGCGAGGCATGCTGGCAGGGGGGGTAGATGCGAGGATACTGGAACGCCATGCCCGTCAGGTGATACTGCGTGGACTGGGTATGGATGTCTGAGCGGGCGGAAAGTTCGTACGAGAGAGGAGGAGCGACAGCCGAATTTCAGAAACGATGTTTTGAAAGATTTTTAACGATTAACGGAAAACACGATGCAGGTACTGTACGAAGACAATCATATCATCATCGTCAACAAGGCCGCCTCGGAGATTGTGCAGGGCGACAAGACGGGTGACACACCACTCTCAGAGTTGGTGAAGGAGTATATCAAAAGGAAATACAACAAGCCCGGGGCAGTGTTCCTCGGTGTGGTGCACAGGCTCGACCGCCCCGTGAGCGGGGTGGTGGTGTTTGCCCGTACGAGTAAGGCATTGGAACGCCTCAATGCCATGTTCCGTGAGGGTGGACGCATCAAGAAGACCTATTGGGCCATCGTGAAGAATCGCCCTGCAGAGCCCGAAGCCGAACTTGTACATTACCTCGTGCGTAACGAGAAACAGAACAAGGCGTATGCCTACACTACGGAACGTAGCGGTGCCAAGCGATCTGTACTCAGCTACCGTTTGATGGGTAGTATGGACAACTACCATCTGCTCGAAGTAACGCTGCAGACAGGTCGTCATCACCAGATACGCTGCCAGTTGGCCAAGATAGGATCGCCCATCAAAGGTGACCTCAAGTATGGTGCCGAGCGCTCGAATCCCGACGGCAGCATCTCGCTGCATGCACGGCGCATACAGTTCGAGCACCCCGTGTCGAAGGTAATGATTGATGTGGTGGCACCCGTTCCCGACGAACCCCTCTGGCAGAGTGCCGAACGTATGACCGAATAATGTACTGCTGGGATATGCGATACAAGAGTTTACATATTGTGACGTTGCTGTGTGCCGTGTTGCTCACGGGATGCTCAGCGCATGGTGGGCATAACGTGGGCTCGCATCCGGCAGATGTGCTCAACCGCAAGGCACGCACGTGGCAGTATCGCGATCTGGACTCGGCTGCTCATTATGCCGCCAAGGCTTATGATGAGGCGGAACATTATATCCATGGACGTAGTGTAGCGTGTAATATGCTGGGGTTCGTGGCGTTCATGCGAATGGAGTATGACGAGGCGTTGCGTTGGTATGATGAGGTGAAACGGCAGTCGGGTTGTGAACTCGAACGCCTGGTGGCCGATGTGGGTCGTATGAATGTATTTCAGCGCATGGCCGATAATCTCTCTTTCTATGACTGCCGTGTAAGTGCTACAAAGCGACTGGCACATATCAATGAAGAGTCGGCAGGATTTTCTCCTGCCGAGCAGGAACGGTTGCAGTCGGTGGTGAACGACCTGCACATGGTAAATGCCCTGCATCATTTCATGATAGGACAACGTCCCGAGGCATATGCCGAGATGCACGAGGTGGCAAATGATGAAGCCTTGCGTGCCGACACGGCACAGTGGCTCAAGTATATATATATAAAAGGTATAGGACTTGATGTGGAGGGCGATACACGCGAGCAGCGCCGCTTGCGCCGCTACACTTATCTGAACAACTGCTTGCGCACAAGCCGTACTGCAGGGTATCGGTATTTTGAAGGACTGGCCTTGTCGGGACTTTCCAATCTGTTGGCCGACTCGTTATGTATGGTTGATATAGCCCGTCAGCGGCCCAATTCGTTTGCACAGCTCGAAGAAACGGCAGATATGTCTGTCGGTATCAGTATGGATTTCATAACAGAAGCAACGGCTTCTCTGGAACACTATGGCGACCGTTACGGTGTGATCAATGCCATGATACAAATGGCTTCGCTCCATAGTAGGAGAGGAGATTATCCGATGGCACTTGACATCCTGCAGCAGGCGCTCGACAGTATAGCCTGGCATTACAGTGTCAATAACTTGCCGGCGGACAGTAGTATGGCGAGCTTGTCTCTGTTTGATGCTACAGGGCTCCCATCCATGGAACTTTCATGGATGCAGAACTCTGAAGGTCGTACCATCCCGGATGCACTGTGCCGTCTGCGTGAGGAAGCGAGCCTGGCTTTTGCCGGTCTTGGGGATAAAGTGGCCTCGGACTATAACCGTAATATGTATTTGGACTTGCTTGAACTTACTCGCCAGGATAAGGAGGTGGAGAGCCGTTTCTTCTCGCTCAAGCGCCAACGGCGTACGATGAGTGCTCTCTTGGGTGTCACGATATTGGGTGCAGCCCTTTTGACTATGCTCATTATATTGCTCACGAAGCGCAGAAAGTCTCGTGGAGGGGGATACGAACAGCAGTTGCGTAATCTCGTAGCGGAGGCCGAGAAACGTGTATATCTGCATCAACGTCATATCGATAAGGGCAAGCGTGATAATATCGTGCGTAAGGCTTCATTTTCTGTCGTTACGGGTATCATGCCCTATATCGACCGCATAGCCCATGAGGTGGACCGTCTACAGTCGGCCGAGGTCTGGGACAATATCGAGCTACGGGAACGTAAACTGGAGTATATCGGTGAACTTGCAAGCGAGATAAACGGTCTCAATGAGATACTCTCCCAATGGATTACAACTACACAGGGCATGGTACATCTCCACATAGAGTCATTTGCTCTCTCCGAGGTGTTTGTCATGATTGGTCGTGGCGTGGCCTCCTTTGCCATGAAGGGGATTACACTTGATGTGCAGCCTACAGATGCGGTGGTAAAAGCTGACAAGGCACTCACTTTCTTTATGCTCAACACATTGGCTGACAATGCCCGTAAATTTACTTCCGAGGGTGGTCGGGTAAGCATCTCCGCAGAAGTATGCGCAGAGTATGTAGAACTGTCTGTATCGGATAACGGAGTGGGGATGAGTGACGAAGATGTCCGTCGAATCTTGAATGAAAAGGTATATGATTCTGCTGCTATCGGGCGCGACCTTCCCCCCGAGCAGCATAAGAACAAGGGAAGTGGATTCGGATTGCTCAACTGCAAGGGTATTATAGACAAGTATCGTAAGACCGATGTCCTCTTTGAAGTTTGCCGTATGGGAATTGACAGTAGGAAAGGGGAGGGTAGCCGATTCTGGTTCCGTTTACCTAAGGGGGTACGCCGCATGCTCATGGCTTTGTGTGTCATGCTGTCTTTACCTGCCGTTGCGATGGCTGAGGACAGGGAAGACTCCTATTCATCTCTTTTGGAACGAGCCTCGGCTTTTGCCGACAGCGTGTACTTTGCCAATGTCAATGGCCGTTACGAAGAGGCTATCGCCTTTGCCGACTCCTCCCTCCTCAACCTCAATGCCCATCATCGCAAGTATGCGTCTGAATATATTGATACCCTGACAGCAACCCGCGGCAATAGCGATGTAGAGATCCGTTGGTGGTTCAGTGACTATGCCACCGATTATCATACCCTGCTTGACATACGCAACGAATTGGCTGTGGCCAATCTGGCCTTGCACCGTTGGGACGACTACCGTTACAACAACAGCATATACAACGAACTGTACAAGCTCATCAGTGAAGACCGTACCCTTATCGACTATTGCAATCGCATGCAGCGGTATAACAGCAATATCTCTGTGGCTTTACTCATCTGCATACTTTTGGTTCTCGGCTACCTGTGCGTCATTATCTATACTTTTATAAGCAGGCTTGACAGTGCCTACCGAAACATAGAGTCTGCAGAAGACGAGGAGCATCGTGCCTGGCATGAGGAAAACCGCTTGTATGTGCAGAATATGGTGCTTGACAACTGTCTCTCCATCATAAAGCACGAGACCGTCTATTACCCGAACCGCATCAGGCAATTGGTCGGTAGCCTCGGTGGACATGATGAACGTTGCCAGTTGAAAGGGCTGATAGCGTACTACAAGGTGGTGTTCTCTACTCTTGCAGGCTGTGCTTCGCGCCAATTGGAGGAAGTTACCTTCCGCCGTTCTGTGATACCGGTAGATGAACTGCTACAGTCGGCCGCCTCCTATCATGCCAAACTGTGTTGTCATTGTGGAGAGGTGCCTCCGCTTGTTACGACGGCCTGCAACGAAGACGTACTTTGTGATGTCTGTCTGTCCCATTTCCTTTTGGAACAGCTTATTGATGTCTCAATTGCTGCTGCTCCCACTGACCATTTGTCGCTTACCGCTCGGGCCGATGGGGAGTTTGTCCGGTTTATACTCTCCAACACCTCGCGACAGATTGCCCCCGAAGTGTTACAGACGTTTTTTTACCCCATTTCATCGAGCATCGAGAGTGCTCGCGACGGTCGTTTGTTGGGAGCGGAATACATTATTTGCAGACAGATTATACGTGAGCATGATAGCTACTTCAATCACATAGGGTGCCGTATCAAGGCCGAATCCATTCCTGGAGGCTATGCCGTATGGTTCACCTTGCCGCGAAGCTTGCACTGACTTTAGATTGCTTTTGCAATCAGAAGTTAGACGGGACTCAGAAATATTCAAATTTATTTGATATTTCATTCGCCTTGCACTAACTTTGCAGTTTATAAATAAATAAAATTATAGTATGATAAGCAAGATAGAAGCACTAATGGCTGAGGTTGAGAACCTCACCGCAAACAGCGCCGAGGAGCTCGAAGCGCTGCGCATCAAATACCTGAGTAAGAAGGGTGCCATCAATGACCTGATGGCCGATTTCCGCAACGTGCCCGCTGAACAGAAGAAGGAGGTGGGCATGCGTCTCAATGCACTGAAGACCCGCGCCACAGAGCGCATCGCCGAGCTCAAGGAGGCCTTCGAGACCAACGACAGCGGCACCGCCGAGATGGACCTCACCCGCACGGCCTATCCCATAGAGCTGGGCACACGCCACCCGCTCTCTATCGTGAAGAACGAGATTATCGACATCTTTGCCCGCATGGGCTTTGCCCTGGCCGACGGACCCGAGGTGGAGGACGACTGGCACGTGTTCTCTTCGATGAACTTCGCTGAGGACCACCCCGCGCGCGACATGCAGGACACCTTTTTCATCGAGGCACACCCCGACATCATCCTGCGTACACATACCTCATCCGTGCAGAGCCGTGTGATGGAAACCTCAGAGCCACCCATCCGCATCATCTGCCCCGGACGTGTATACCGCAACGAGGCCATCAGCTACCGTGCTCACTGCTTCTTTCATCAGGTAGAGGCACTCTATGTAGACAAGAACGTGTCGTTCACCGACCTCAAGCAGGCACTCCTGCTCTTCGCCAAGGAGATGTTCGGCGAGGAGACCAAGATACGCCTCCGCCCCTCATACTTCCCCTTCACCGAGCCTTCGGCCGAGATGGACATCAGCTGCAACATCTGCGGTGGCAAGGGATGCCCCTTCTGTAAGGGTACCGGCTGGGTGGAAATCCTCGGCTGCGGCATGGTAGATCCCAACGTGCTCGAGCTCAATGGCATCGACAGCAAGGTGTACTCGGGCTATGCCCTCGGTATGGGTATCGAGCGCATCACCAACCTCAAGTACCAGGTGAAAGACCTGCGCATGTTCTCCGAGAACGATGTGCGGTTCCTCAAGGAGTTTGAGACGGCAAACTGAAGAAACAGATTATAAGAGTTACGTCATACTCTGTCATTCTGAGCGTTAGCGAAGAATCTCACGATAATTGGCTGTGCCGATTATGAGATTCTTCGCTTTTGTTCAAAATGACATATATGATTAAAATGCGGTCAGCCGGTCAACTGATTTTGGAAGAGCCGACTTGTTTTTGCATGTTTTTACCTATAAGAAGAATTGGAAGTACCGATGAAAATATTGAGTATATACAATTTCGGAAATCTCTATGTAGAATAAATCTGTTGCAGGCCTGCGATAATTTTGGTGTACTAACAATAATAATGAAAATAAAAAAGGAGCTGCCAAAACAACTCCTTTCATAGGTAGAACTTTGAATGTATTATCTTCAAGTCTAAGGGAATGTGCATCTATTAATAAAAATAATACTTTTCAAGAAAAAAGTTCATTTTTTTTATTTTTAGAGAAACATAGAATGCACATTCTCCTTTATAATAGGTGTATCTCGTATTACTTGATTACCCCGAGCTCCTTGCCCACTTTGGTGAAGGCGGCGATGGCCTTGTCAAGGTCTTCGCGGCTGTGGCAAGCCGAGAGCTGCACGCGGATACGGGCCTGATCCTTCGGTACTACGGGGTAGTAGAAACCTGTTACGTAGATGCCCTCTTCGGCCATGCGGTTGGCGAAGTCCTGTGAGAGTTTGGCATCGTAGAGCATGACAGCGCAGATAGCCGACTGTGTGGGCTTGATGTCGAAGCCGGCAGCGAGCATCTTCTCGCGGAAGTATACCACGTTCTCCTGCTGCTTGGTGTGGAGGTCGTTGCTCTCCTTGAGGATCTTGAACATCTCGAGTGAAGCACCTACTACCGAAGGGGGAATAGAGTTGGAGAAGAGGTAGGGGCGTGAGCGCTGGCGTAGCATGTCGATAATCTCCTTGCGGCCTGTGGTGAAGCCACCGATGGCACCGCCGAATGCCTTACCGAGTGTACCGGTGTGGATGTCGATGCGGCCGTAGCAGTTGAACTGCTCGCTTACACCGTGACCCGTAGCACCTACTACACCAGCAGAGTGACATTCGTCGACCATTACGAGAGCATCGTACTTCTCGGCGAGGTCGCAGATCTTGTCCATGGGAGCTACGTTACCGTCCATAGAGAACACACCGTCGGTCACGATGATGCGGAAACGCTGCTCCTGAGCCTCCTGAAGACAACGCTCGAGGTCGGCCATGTCGGCATTGGCATAGCGGTAACGCTTTGCCTTGCAGAGGCGTACGCCGTCGATGATAGAGGCGTGGTTCAAGGCGTCAGAGATGATGGCGTCCTGATCGGTGAAGAGGGGCTCGAATACACCACCGTTGGCATCGAAGCAGGCGGCATAGAGGATGGTGTCCTCGGTCTTGAAGTAGTCAGAGATGGCTGCCTCGAGCTCCTTGTGGAGGTCCTGGGTACCGCAGATGAAGCGTACCGATGACATACCGTAGCCGTGGGTGTCCATAGCTCTCTTGGCAGCGTCGATGAGGCGCTGGTTGTCTGACAGGCCAAGGTAGTTGTTGGCACAGAAGTTGAGCACGTCACGACCGTCGTTCAACTTGATGTTGGCACGCTGGGGTGTGGTGATGATACGCTCGTTCTTGTACAAACCGGCTTCATGGATGCCGGCGAGTTCCTGTTGCAGGTGTTCTTTAATCTTTCCGTACATAGGTTTATGATTTATGTGAAAATAAGTAAAGTCTGTCGGTAATGTTTGATTCTTCGGACAAAGGTAGCTATTTCTGTTGAGATAGCATCGTATAGCGATATAAAATTTTCAGCAACTTTATATAAAAAGGAGAAAGGCGCTACCGGATGTAACGCCTTTCTCTCTTGTGGAGCATGCGAGACTCGAACTCGCCACCTCTTGACTGCCAGTCAAACGCTCTAGCCAGATGAGCTAATGCCCCTTGTTCTGTACAAGTTTTGTGCCAACGAGCGCATGTAAACTTGTTTACAATGCTCAGCGAGAGCAGCCAAAACTCGCGTCATCGTGAAATGATGGCGCAAAGATACGTATATTTTCGGAATAAACACTATCTTTGCACAACTTTTTTCATAAAAATGTTACATCCGGTCAAAGAAAAGATAATTCTCGGCATTGACCCCGGTACCAACCTGATGGGGTACGGGGTAATCAAGGTCGTTGGCATCAAGGCTTCCATGCTGGCTATGGGGGTTATTGATTTACGTAAATATGGCGATTCTTATTTGAAGCTCGGTCGTATTTTCGAGCGTGTTCGCGGTATCATAGACTCCTATCTTCCCGATGAGATGGCCATTGAGGCACCCTTCTTCGGGAAGAATGTGCAGA
>JAFWXS010000114.1 GCA_017517925.1 Bacteroidaceae bacterium
GCCTACGAAAACCACGACCCACAACATTACCGGAGCAGGCAGCGAGTATGGCCGCACAGCCAACATTCCTCAATTGTTTGCCGAAGCCAGCCTAAAACACAACATGAAGTATGGGTTCTATATATCACCCTGGGACCGTAACTCGGCACACTACGGCAAGGATACCTACGTCACCGAAGTGTTCCTGAAGCAGTGTGAGGAGCTAGCCGAGTATGGCTCAGACCAGTTTGAGATGTGGTTCGACGGTGCTCGCGGTGGCGACGGATACTATGGTGGCGAGGGCGGTACACGCAACATCGACGCCGAGATCTATTATGACATTCCCAACCTGCGTGCCCGTGTACACCGCATTGCGCCTAACTGTGTTATGTGGGGTGTAGGCGGTGAGGCCCGTTGGATCGGTAACGAATCGGGCTATGCCGGTGAGACCGACTGGGCGATGACCGACTACATGTCTGAGACTGTCGTACGCGAAGAGGGCGACATCAACGGATGGTTCTGGAATCCCGGCGAAAGCGACGCCAAAGCGACAAACAACGGATGGTTCTGGCATCAGGGTGAAAGTATCAAGAGTGCCGAACGCCTGTTTCAGATGTACCTCGAGACCGTAGGCCGCAACGCGACACTCATCCTCAACTGCCCACCCGACCAGTATGGCGTACTCCCCGAGCAGACCGTGAACGAAATGGCAAAGTTGGGCAAATTACTCCACGAACGCCTCGCAGTCCCCGTATACGGACTCGATGAGAACACTGCGGCCACCGACTATGCACAGACTGCTACTATCGAAGTGAGCGAGACCCGCACCGGCGGCAAGTACGAAGTTGCGAACCTCACCGACGGCGACAAAGAGACCTATTGGGGAACCAATGATAAAAGTCTCGATGCCACCATCACTCTCACATGGGATACACCTCAAACTATACGCTATCTGGTTATGCAAGAACCTATCAAACTCGGCCAACGCATCAAGGACTTCAAGATTGAATACAGCGAAGACGGCACATCATGGACCGAACTCTGCCCCGTGATGCAAACCACTACTGTGGGTTACAAGCGCATCATCCCACTCAACGGAAAGACCAACGAGAGTTACGGTAACGGATACAAAGCAAAGAAATTGCGCGTGACCATCCTTGACAGCCGTGCTTGTCCCCTACTCTCCAATCTGAATGTATACTAATAGACATCAACACGAACCATAAAAACAGAAACTTATGAAAAAGAATATTATCCTTTCTGCTGCGTTGATGTTTTTCGGACTCACCGCTTCAGCACAAACTAAGATAACATTTGACAGCGACGATTACGCCAAGATAAGCGTATACGACTCATGGGAAAAGAGTCCCTTTCGCACAGGAGTGCTCGAAGGCAATGCCACTGTTGCCAACAATCCCGACACAGAAGTTGACGACATCCTGGGAGCAGCCCCCAACTCGACCGGCAAAGTAGTGGCACTGCAACGCAGCCGCCATGGGAGCAACACCTTTGGTGTACGCATCGACCTCAAAGAGCCTATCCGTGTAACCAAACAATTGCAGTACATTCACATCATGGCCTACCTCAAGGACAAACCTACCGCCAGCCGCATGATGGTAATTGGCCTCGGCAAACGTCTCGAGGAAAGCTGGAGCTGGCAAACTGGCGAGGACGAGCAGTTCTGGGCTGTGACAACAGCCAGCGTAAAGCCTCAAAATAGTTGGCAGGACATCGTTGTCAGCTTCAAGGGATTCTCATACTCAAAGGAGGAGAATGCAAACAGCGGTATCGACATCTACTCTTTGGTTATCGTACCCGATGTACGTTCACCCCATGCCGACGAGAGCGACTGGGCTGCCTACTTCGATGAAATTGTAGTGGACAACAGTCCCGAAAAGCGTTTCTCTATAGAGGAATATGCACTGGCATTCGACGAAGAGGCCGGCCAGACACGAGAAGACCGCCACTTGAACGGAGCAGGTCTTACCGTTGGAGACAAGAGCTACTCATCAACAGCCAGAAGCAAAAAGTTCTACACCAACAACACAACAAGCAGTGTATTCTCGGCCACAGCCGGGGCCGAGGTGCAACCTACATTCAACTATACGGGCAGTTACATGAGTGGCTATGTATATGTAGACTGGGGCAAGGATGGCCTGTTCAACGACACAACAAACGCCAACGGAATCCCAGCTACAGGCAGCGATGTAGTGAGCTATAGTGCCGCACGTATCAATGGGACTTGGTACAAGAGCGACGGCACGACAACAAGCAATGGCAACACCATCGGTGCCGGCGTACCTAAGTTCACCGTCCCCGAGAACACACCCGTTGGATTCTATCGTATGCGCTATAAGGTGGACTGGGACTGCATCGACCCTGCAGGAAATGCAGCCTCAGGCAATACCATAATAGCCAATGGTGGAGGTATTATGGACCTTATGCTCGACGTACATGGCGACCAAGTGACCGTAAATGCCTCACAGCTCAATGGCGACATTGTATTGGCATCGGATGGCAGAGCATTGCAAAATTATGTAACCGGTTACGAACAGCCCTTGACCGTGAAGATTGTTCCTGAAAACGGCTTCGTACAATACGGATTCACCTTGAAGTATGGATACAACCTGACAGCCAAGGGACAACTCGACGAACATGGCAACCCCAACTATATACAGGTTGTCGTTCCGTATAGCGAAATCAACCCCGACGGCACCTACACTATCCCCGCAGAATACATGCGTGGAAATCAGGTGAGCATCGCCGGTAATATGCAGCAGGTGTGGAAGTATACCGTACAGATTATAGGCGATGAAGGCAAGGGCTGCGTAACATACGGAAAGAGCGAATATAAGAATGGAGATGTCATCAGTGCCACCCAATACTTCTCGGCAGAGCAGATTACAGTAGCAGAAATTGAGGGCTACGTAACCAAAACAACATTCGACCAGGGCAAGGGAATACTCAAGATCGAGTACAACAAGATTAAGGAATACCACCAGATTGCCTCTCTCTCTGAATTGAGCAATGACAAATACTATCACATCGCAGCAAAGACCGGCGAAGGATATTGGGCATGGAACACCCTGATTACCGACAAATATATCAGTCTGCGAGGTATGACCACCACCACCCCTAATGGACTTCCCTCGAATGAGGCGGTAGCCAAGATTTATCAGGAGGACATAGACCCTTTTGATATAACCGTCGTGTGGCAGATTCTGTCAGAAAACGGGGAATATTATTTATACCAACCCACAAAGAAAGAATATGTGACACGTGAAGGCAGAGATTATCACTTCACTCCCGAAAAAACGGCATTGGACGCAATCCGCGACAATGGTGACGGCACTTTCGGTATTCATGCCGGTGGAGACTATAGTGATGGCTCGAAGAACTTTGCATGTATTGTAACCAATGAGAACACCACTCCCGTACGCAACTGGACTTGGAATGACCACGGATCGGTACTCTACATCATCGAAAATCCCAACATAACGTCTGAGGTTTTGCCAGTCGAGGAAATGATCATAGATAATAACGTCAGCAAAGGCATCTACAACCTACAAGGCCAGAAACTTTACTCGCTTCCCACGTCAGGCATTGTAATCATCGATGGAAAGAAAGCACTTATCAAATAAGCACGCCTTAATTACAAAATAATAAATCGGGGAGAGAACAGCTATTCTCTTCCCGATTTTTATATTCGTCGGAATCCTTTGAAGCACCGATTTACGGTATCTTTGCCTGCATATAGCGCTCTATCAGTCGAGGCAATGCATAACGACCCAATTCATTATAAGGGACAACAACAAACCCTTCAGGACAGGGCAACGCACCCTGCACCTCAAATTCATAAAAAGAGGCATGCAGTACACGGTGAGAAAGAACATGCTTAACACCTTCAATGCCACCTTTATATATATAGCGAGGGAGCAGGGCGTGCCACTCGGCAAACTCAGGAGTAGCAAAGAGAGCTTCGGGAGAAAGTGCGGCAGACCTTTCAATGAGGGGCAGTTCATAGAGATTTTGCCAAATATCACCAGCCGTGCGCTTATGCAGCAGCAGAGCCTCATGGGTATGTATATATAAATAGGTAAGGTAACGTGACTCCACTTTGGTTTTGTGCGACTTCGCGGGGAGTTCCCCTACCCTACCTCCTGCAAATGCCACACACTTGTGAGCGAACGGACATGAGGGGCAGTCGGGATTGCGCGGTACGCATTGGAGGGCACCGAACTCCATCACTGCTTGGTTGTACTTGGCAGCATGAGCAGAAGGAAGTAAGGTCTGAGCAATCTCAATAATCATCTGTTTGCCCCGTGCAGAATCAATCGGTTCGCTGATACCGAAGACACGTGACCACACACGACAAACATTGCCATCTACAGCAGCCTTGGGTATGTCGAAGGCAAAAGAGGCTATGGCAGCAGCCGTATAATCGCCCACTCCCTTGAGTGAACGTATGGCATCATACGTATCAGGGAAACCACCCATAGCAACAATCTGCTTGGCTGCATGATGCAGATTTCGGGCACGGGAGTAGTAGCCAAGTCCCTGCCACATGCGCATCACATCGTCCTCGGGCGCATCGGCCAATGACTTCACGGTGGGGAAACGCTCGATGAAGCGCACGAAATAGTCATAACCTTGAGCCACGCGCGTCTGTTGCAGGATAATCTCAGATATCCATATATAATAAGGATCGCGCGTTGAACGCCAAGGCAAGTCGCGACAGTGCCCGTCATACCACGCAAAAAGCCGTGCTACAATTTCATCCATTCACTATACCTTACATTTAATTGCACACTACAAAAATAAGCAAAATTGTGAGACAGGACAAACAAAGTGAGCTATTTACAAAAAAAATACAGCAATATATTTTTTTAGCAACGAGAAAACATCTATATTTGCACTCCGAAACAAAAAACTGACATTTGTAGAACAAAAAAGAATATAAGAAAATGACTAAATCAGAAGTTGTTAGCGAAATCTGCAAGAAGACAGGTGTTGACAGAGCAGAGGCACTGCAGTGCGTTGAGGCTTTTATGGAAGTAGTGAAGGAATCGTTGATTAAGGAGGAGAATGTATACCTTCGTGGGTTTGGCAGTTTCATCTTGAAGAAGAGAGCACAGAAGACCGCTCGTAACATTTCTAAAAACACCACCATCATCGTTCCCGAGCACAACATCCCCGCATTCAAGCCTGCAAAGACTTTCGCTGTAGATGTAAAGAAATAAGAAACAAATAGAGTATTAACCATAAATTTATCCCACTATGCCAAACGGTAAGAAGCATAAGCGTCATAAAATGGCGACTCACAAGCGTAAAAAAAGACTGAGAAAGAACAGACACAAGAGCAAATAAGCTCTCGCTAAAGAGAAAAGGCAAGGAACAAACTTCAAGATACGCAAAACGGGATTTTGAGTTTGTTCTTTGTTGCTTTTAGGAAGCAAAAAGATGTATTAAAAGAACCCAAGAAAAGTGACCAGCGAATTATTCATCGATGTACAGCCCAAGGAAATCACCATCGCCCTTACCGAAGACAAGGTGCTGGTAGAGTTTCAGCGCGAGGGACGCGAGGCGTCGTTCTCAGTGGGCAACATGTACTTGGGACGGGTAAAGAAGATTATGCCCGGCCTAAATGCATGCTTTGTTGATGTAGGTTCGGCCAAAGAAGCTTTTCTTCACTATCAGGACTTGGGTAGCCACTACAACTGCTACCACAAGTATGTAAAACAGGTAATCAGCGACAAGAAGAAACTTGCCCCCTACTCTAAGGCTGTAGGCCAGCCTGAGTTGCCCAAAGAAGGTAGCATCGCCAACATCCTGCAACAAGGACAGGAGATTATGGTGCAAGTAGTCAAGGAGCCCATCTCCACCAAGGGGCCGCGCCTCACTGCCGACCTCTCCTTTGCCGGACGTTTCCTCGTACTCGTGCCCTTCTCAGACAAGGTGAGTGTATCATCGAAAATCAAGTCGGCCGAAGAGCGTGCCCGACTCAAGCAGCTTATCCAAAGCATCAAGCCCAAGAACTTCGGCGTCATCGTACGCACTGTGGCCGAAGGCAAGCGCGTGGCCGAACTTGATGCCGAACTGAAAGCCCTTGTCAAGCAGTGGGACGACGCCATCCTTAGGGTACAGAAAGCCGAAAAGCCCCCCGTGCTCATCCACGAAGAGAACAGCCGCGCTGTAGCCATGCTACGCGATCTCTTCAACCCGTCGTACGAAGCCATCTACGTGAACGACGACAACGCATACTATGAGATACGCAACTATGTAGCACTCATTGCCCCCGACAGAGCACACGTGGTGAAGCACTACACCGGCACGCTGCCCTTGATGGACAACTTCGGCGTAACGAAACAGATCAAGTCATCGTTCGGACGCATCGTACCCTACCGCGGTGGTGCCTACATGGTCATCGAGCACACCGAAGCCCTGCACGTAGTAGACGTCAACAGCGGCAACCGCTCGCGCGGCAACACCAACCAGGAGGAAAACGCCATCGATGTGAACCTCGGAGCAGCCGATGAGCTGTGCCGCCAGCTACGTCTGCGCGATATGGGCGGCATCATCGTAGTCGACTTCATCGACATGGACACTGCCGAGAACCGTCAAAAGCTCTACGAACGCATGTGCCAAAACATGTCGCGCGACCGCGCCAAGCACAACATCCTCCCACTGAGCAAGTTCGGCCTGATGCAAATCACGCGCCAGCGTGTGCGCCCTGCCATGGATGTTGCTGTAGAAGAAAGCTGCCCCGTATGTTTCGGCAAAGGCACTATCAAGGCCTCGATACTATTTACCGACACACTGGAAAGCAAGATTGATTACCTTGTAAGAAAATTGAAGATAAGCCGGTTCAACCTGCACATTCACCCTTATGTGGCAGCATATGTCAATCAGGGACTCGTATCACTCGCCCTCAAGTGGAAGATGAAGTATGGCTTCGGCATACACATCACCCCCAACCAGAGCATCCCGTTGCTTGCCTACGCATTTTACGACACGAAAGGCAACGAGATAGATATGAAGGAAGAGGTTGAGATGAAGTAACAAAACGGAGAGCACCGCGGTGCTCTCCGTTTTTATTGGGTTGAAATATATATTCAGAAAGTTATTTTCTCTTCCAACTCGCTGATATTCTCCGCTATCACTTCATCACTGATACTGTTGTTGATAAGGTTTCCCGCGAGGTATTGGTCGTAGGCGGCCATATCGATGAGTCCGTGCCCCGATAGGCAGAAGAGGATGGTCTTCTCTTCGCCCGTCTCGATGCATTTCTTGGCTTCGCGTATGGTGGCTGCAATGGCATGGCACGACTCGGGGGCGGGGATGATTCCTTCGGCGGCGGCAAAGAGGGTGCCTGCCTCGAACGACTCTATCTGTTCTATGTCTACCGCCTACATCATCTTGTCCTTAAGGAGCTGTGACACGACGAGCCCGGCGCCATGGTAGCGCAATCCACCGGCATGGATGTTGGCGGGGCGGAAATTGTGTCCAAGTGTAAACATAGGTATCAGGGGAGTATAACCCGACTCATCGCCGTAGTCATAGTGGAATTCTCCGCGCGTGAGCTTGGGGCACGAAGCAGGCTCGGCAGCCACGAAGCGTGTGGTCTTGCCATCCTTGATGTTATGGCGCATGAAGGGGAAGGCCAATCCTCCAAAGTTGGAGCCGCCGCCGAAGCAGGCCACCACCACATCGGGATATTCTCCTGCCATCTGCATCTGTTTCTCAGCCTCGAGACCGATGACCGTCTGATGCAGGGTCACGTGGCCCATCACCGAGCCGAGAGTGTACTTGCAGTTGGGAGTCATGCGAGCCAGCTCTACGGCCTCAGAGATGGCGGTACCGAGCGAGCCTTGGTGGTTGGGGTACTTGGTGAGGATATCCTTACCGGCACGCGTCGACATCGAGGGCGAAGGGGTCACCTGCGCGCCGAAGGTCTGCATGATGCTACGGCGATAGGGCTTCTGCTCATACGACACCTTCACTTGGTACACGGCAGCCTCGAGACCGAAGACCTTGGCGGCATACGAGAGAGCCGCTCCCCATTGCCCGGCACCCGTTTCAGTGGTAATGTTGGTCACACCCTCCTGCTTGCAGTAGTAAGCCTGCGCCAAAGCCGAGTTGAGCTTGTGCGAGCCGATGGGGCTCACGCTCTCGTTCTTGAAGTAGATGTGTGCGGGCGTTCCGAGTGCCTTCTCCAAGCCGTAGGCACGCACGAGCGGTGTGCTGCGGTAGTAGGTGTACATCTCGCGTACGCGCTCGGGAATGTCGATCCACGCATCGGTCATATTGAGTTCTTGCTGCGATGCTTCGCGCGAGAACAACTCGTAGAGGTCCTCGGGCTTCACCGGCTCGCCAGTCTTGGGGTTGAGCATGGGCATCGGCTTGACGGACATGTCGGCCTGTATGTTGTACCACTGTGTGGGTATCTCGTTCTCGGGGAGGATGAATCGTTTCTGTCTCATTGCTATAAAAGGCTTAAAAAAATTGAATCCGATGTTCTACACATTGAGCACCGGATTCATTATCATTATTTACTCTATTCTATTTATATTGATATATGCTACGCCGTGCTCAAGCTATCTCGCCGAGCCACCACCAAAACTTGCTGAGGTTTACCATCGTATGCATATACCGTTTGTTTGTTATAACACTTTTGTGCGAGCAAAGTTATAGCATTTTTACATATTCGCAAACTATTTGTTAGAAAAGTTCAAAAAAAACGACATTCTTTTGACAATAATCTCCTACAAAATCAGTCAGGGATTTCGCTCAATTCGAGCCAACGCATGGTCTTCTCATCGAGTTCTTCATTGAGCGCAGAGAGGCGGATGGATTTTGCAGTGAGGTCATCAGCAGCAAGAGTTCCGGTACAAAGAGCCTCTTCAATGGCGGCTTTCTCGGCTTCGAGGGCAGCAATAGCCTGCTCCACAGCAGTAAATTCCTGTCGTTCCTTGAAGGTTTTCTTCTTGCTCCGATTGACAACAGACGATGAACTACAGTCTACGGACTTCTGTACTATCTGCGTTTTCTTTTCTGCCTGTTGTCTATTGTCTGCCGTCCTTTGTCTGTCCCGTTCCTCTTTCCATTCCCTATACTGCGTATAATTGCCGGGAAAGTCACGAATATCGCCCTGTCCGTTGAAAACGAGCAAGTGATCTACGATTTTGTCCATGAAGTAGCGGTCGTGGCTCACCACGATGACGCAACCGCCAAAGTCGCGCAAGTACTCCTCAAGCACCTGCAGGGTGAGGATGTCGAGGTCGTTGGTGGGCTCGTCGAGGATAAGGAAGTTGGGGTTACGCATGAGCACGGTGCAGAGATAGAGTCGGCGACGCTCGCCACCGCTGAGCTTGTAGACGTAGCTGTGCTGTTTTTCGGGCGGGAAGAGAAAGTGCTGAAGGAATTGCGATGCCGTGAGCTGCTTGCCTCCGGCCATGGGGATGACCTCGGCTATCTCGCGGGCCACGTCGATGACCTTCATCTGCGTGTCGAACTGCAAGCCCTCTTGCGAGTAATAGCCGAAGCGCACAGTCTCGCCTATCTCGAGGTGTCCGCTATCGGGAGCGAGCTGACCGAGCAACACTTTGAGAAAAGAACTTTTTCCCGTACCATTGTCGCCCACAATGCCGAGCTTCTCGTAGCGTGAGAAGATGTAGGAGAACTTGTCGAGGATGCATCGGTCGCCGAAGCGGAGCGAAAGCTCGTCGGCCTCGAAAATCTTGCTACCTATATAAGAAGACTTAACATTGAGTTGTACACGATCATTCGAGACACGCTGCTTGGCCACCTTCTCTAATTCGTAAAAGGCCTCTTCACGGTAGCGGGCCTTATGACCGCGAGCTTGGGGCATGCGACGCATCCACTCCAGCTCGGTACGGTAGAGATTGTTGGCACACACGATTTCGGTGTTGCGGGCCTCGATGCGCTCTTCGCGTTTCTCGAGATAGTAGCTGTAGTTGCCTTTATAGGAGTATACGGTGCGGTCGTCAATCTCGATGATTTCGTTGCACACATTGTCAAGAAAGTATCTGTCGTGGGTCACCATGAGCAGCGTGGCGGTGCTACGGGTGAGGTAGTCTTCAAGCCATTCGATGAGCGGCAGGTCAAGGTGGTTGGTAGGCTCATCGAGGATGAGCATATCGGGATTTCCGATGAGTACATTGGCCAGGGCCACACGTTTGAGTTGTCCGCCCGAGAGGGTCTCCACCTTCTGACCATAGTCGGTGATGTGGAGCGACGAGAGTATCTGCTGGGCACGTTGCTCGTAGTTCCAGGCATCGGCATGCTCCATGCGGTCGAGCAGGGCATCGAGTCCGGGTGTATCGGGAGTTTCAAGGCATTGCTCATATTCGCGGATGAGCTGCAACGTATCGTTGGTCTCGTGGAAGCAGGCCTCGAGGACGGTGAGCCCTTCAGGATATACAGGACGTTGGCGCAGGTAGCCTACGCGCAAGTCGTTCTTGTATACTATCTCTCCACTGTCGTATCCTTCAATACCCGCCAACACGTCGAGCAAAGTACTCTTGCCGGCCCCGTTGCGAGCAATAAGTCCTACGCGCTGGCCTTGCGCCACACCGAATGAGATGTCCGAAAAGAGCACCAAGTCACCAAACGATTTGGTGAGCCCATCAACTTGCAGATAGGGAATCAACATGCTGCCTCCTTATCTGAAGACCTACCTAAATCCTCCCTGTGAGGGAGGACTTGAGGCTCCGCGATAACTGCATCCCCTCCCTCACAGGGAGGGTTAGGGTGGGTCCCACCCTCCATTCGCTCATGTATTTCCTCTATTATGTCTGTTATCTCAGCCTCGGCCAGCAGTTCGCCATGTTTGCCGAAGAGGAGCATGGGACGCGCTACACACGTGTCGCCATACATAAGTACGGGAGCCTCCACCTTACCATTGACAAAGGTGTTCCACTCCAAACCCTCAATGCTCTCGGTCAAGAGCGTGCATAGCACCATTCCCATCACCGCTCCTGCATCAGTGCCGAGCTGCTTGGTGAGCTCGGGGCGCAGTGCAATCTTCTGTAACAGACGCACATTGTAGTCAAAGTCACGGAAGCGTTCCTTGAAGAGTTTCATGCCGAGCTCCTCGACCGTGGCGTAGCACGACTCGATGAGCTCCACTTCTGACACACGCACAGGGATGTACTGATTACGGAAGCTGTCGCGAGGCTGTAGTATCTCGAGCGAGGCAATGATGGCATTGGCAAGACCAATAGACCCCCTCAGTCCTACGGACAGCTCCCCCTCTATGAGGAGCGCCTCCGGGTTGTCAGGAACTTCGTCTTGCAGCGATGCCAGAGTCCTCCCCTTAGAGGGGGAGTTAGAGGGGGGCCACTCCTCCGTGAACGAACACTCCACGCAGGTCTGCCCACACCCTATCGTCCATCGGTGGGTGACATACTCCACCAACTGCTCGGTGAACGGCTCGGCACTGTATACCGTCTCCCAACGGCCCACTTTGGCAGGCTTTGTTCCTGGCATCTTCAGCGCCTGACGCATCATACTGTCGCCAAATGCAGACGAAGCATCACGATAGGCCGATATACGGAAGTTGCCATCCCACTTCTCGGGATTATAGAACAGGAAGCAGTCGGGCTCTTCACTGAACTCGAACCACTCTTCGGGATAGTCAAATGCAAACCACGAGCCGGGAGATATAAACTTTTTCATTGGCTATATGTTGTTATTCATAAAATATGGGTACAAAATTAAAAAAAAATGGCCAATGTGTGGCCAATCTAAAATAAATTATCTACTTTTGCACCGTCAAAATCGACTCCACACAACATTTTCCGTTTATTTTATAGAACAAGCACGTCTTTCTCACGAGATATAGGTGTGTGCTGTGTGGAGAAACTCAAAAAAATCACATACATTTTATATGTACAACATTATCCAACTAAGCAACAAAGAATTGGGCGAACTGCAAGAAATCGCCAATGAAATGGGTATCAAAGGTGTCAAGTCACTCGAACGTCAGGACCTCATCTATCGCATCCTCGATGAGCAGGCCATCACCGGAGCACAGAAGAAGGTAGCTGCCGAAGAGGACAAGAACGAGCGCCGCCAACGCACCCGCATCAACAAGAAAGAAGTAGCCAACAAGGTATACTCGGCCGACAAGGACAAGGCAGAAAAGATCAACGACACACCGAAGATTGTGGCTACACCTGTCAATGACACGGCTACAGAAGAGGAGAAGGCACAACCTGCCACTATAGACAAAGAGCCTACCGCAACCACCGTTGAAGGCACAGACGGTGCTACCCCCAACGCACCCAAGAAGCGCGGACGCAAGCCCAAGGCACAAAAGGTTGCCACAGACAACGGACAACAGACAACAGACGAAGGAGGAAAGAACGCTGAAGCCACGACAGAGGTTCCCGAGGCTACGAGCAGTGAGCAGCCTACCAATGCTCCCAAGAAACGCGGACGCAAACCCAAAGCACAGAAGGAACAGGAGCAGCAGGCAGAACACAAAGAGGTCCCCATATTGCCCGAGCTTGCCAGCGACTCTCCCGTAGAGGAGCCCAGCAACGACTTTGTGGCCATCGAAGACCTGCCCAGCGAGCCCACAGCACTGCCCACAGAGTTGGTAGGCAAGTTCGAATCAACCAAGCTCGCCGCCCCCGGCGAAGAGCCTCAGCAAGGCCAGGGCAAAAAGCAAAAGAATAAAAACAAGAACAACAACGGCGAATTCAAGAACAACAACGAACCGAATGATCCAAGCGGACAGAACGACCCAAGCACCCCCAATAACCAGCAGCAGGAGCGCCGCCAGCCCGAGCCCGAGCGCTACAACTTCGACGACCTCATCGAGGTGAACGGCGTGCTCGAGATCATGCCCGACAACTACGGCTTCCTCCGCTCGGCCGACTACAACTACTTGGCTTCGCCCGACGACATCTACGTATCGCAGAACCAAATCCGCTTCCACGGCCTCAAGACCGGCGACGTGGTAGAGGGTACCATCCGCCCAGCACGTGAAGGCGAGAAATACTTCCCCTTGATGAAGATTACCCGCATCAACGGCCTCGACCCCAACGTTGTGCGCGACCGCGTACCCTTCGAACACCTCACACCGCTCTTCCCCGACGAGAAGTTCACCCTCTGCAAGGGATACAACGACAACCTCTCGGCCCGTGTGGTAGACCTCTTCTCGCCCATCGGAAAGGGTCAGCGCGGACTCATCGTGGCCCAGCCCAAGACCGGTAAGACCATTCTCCTGAAGGACATTGCCAATGCCATCGCCGCCAACCACCCCGAGGTATACATGATCATGCTGCTCATCGACGAGCGCCCCGAGGAGGTGACCGACATGGCACGCAGCGTCAATGCCGAGGTTATCGCCTCCACCTTCGACGAGCCCGCCGAGCGCCACGTGAAGATTGCCGGCATCGTACTCGAGAAGGCCAAGCGCATGGTAGAATGCGGGCACGATGTAGTCATCTTCCTCGACTCCATCACCCGCCTGGCACGTGCATACAACACCGTATCGCCCGCTTCGGGCAAGATACTCTCGGGTGGTGTCGACGCCAACGCCCTGCACAAGCCCAAGCGCTTCTTCGGTGCCGCGCGTAACATCGAGAACGGTGGCTCGCTCACCATCATCGCCACCGCCCTCACCGAGACCGGTTCGAAGATGGACGAAGTCATCTTCGAGGAGTTCAAGGGTACGGGTAACATGGAGCTCCAGCTCGACCGCAACCTCTCGAACAAACGCATCTTCCCTGCCGTAAACATCGTGGCATCGAGCACCCGTCGCGACGACCTGCTACACGACAAGCAGACGCTCGACCGCATGTGGATACTGCGCAAGTTCCTCGCCGACATGAACCCCATCGAAGCGATGGACTTCACCAAGGGCCGCCTCGAAGGCACCAAGAGCAACGAGGAGTTCCTCTTGAGCATGAATTCATAATTTGAAAACTTTACGATAGCATAATGGCTAATAGAAAAGTGAGACCGACCAAATTTTCTTTTTGGTCGGTCTCATGATTATTGGTCAGACATCTTCCCTCATCACATCTTCCATCTTTATACCGAGTGCTCGCGCCACTCCCTTGCCGTATGCTGGGTCGGCACAGTAGCAGTTACGTATGTGCCGCTGCTTGATGAACAGCTCGGCATCGCCCATGGCCCGTGCCGTATTGGCAAAGAGCAGCTCCTGCTCCTCATGCGGCATCAGGCGGAAGAGGTCGCCCGATTGGCTGTAATAGTCATCATCATACTCGCGCTCATCGTAATTGTAAGCATCGCCATGCAACATCAGAGGCGGCTCCTTGGTATGAGGAGAGTCTTGCCATTCGCCGAAGCTGTTGGGCTCGTACCCCTTGGCAGAGCCGTAGTTTCCGTCCACACGCATGGCACCGTCGCGATGGTAGGCATGGAAGGGGCAGCGCGGACGATTCACGGGTATCTGCTCTAAGTTCACACCCAAGCGGTAGCGCTGCGCATCGCCATACGAGAACAGTCGGCCCTGCAGCATCTTGTCGGGCGAAAATCCTATACCCTCCACCACATTCATGGGGTTGAAGGCCGCCTGTTCCACCTCGGCAAAGAAGTTTTCGGGGTTGCGGTTGAGCTCCAGTATGCCCACATCGTGCAGGGGAAAATCACCGTGGGGCCACACCTTGGTGAGGTCGAAGGGATTGATGTGGTAGGTCATGGCCTGCTCCTCGGTCATCAGTTGCACCTGGAAGAGCCAGCGGGGAAAGTCGCCGCGCTCGATACTCTCGTAGAGGTCGCGCTGGTGCGACTCACGATCCTTTGCGATGATGGCCTCGGCCTCCTCGTCGGTGAGGTTCTTGATACCCTGCAGTGTGCGCAGGTGGAACTTCACCCAAGTGCGCTTGTTGTCCTTATTATAAAAACTGTAAGTGTGACTGCCGAAGCCGTGCATGTGGCGGTATGATAGGGGTATGCCCCGCGGACTCATCGTGATGGTCACCTGATGCAGCGCCTCGGGCAGCAGGGTCCAGAAGTCCCAGTTGTTGGTGGCGCTGCGCATACCTGTACGAGGGTCGCGCTTGATAGCATGGTTGAGGTCGGGAAACTTGAGCGGGTCACGCAGGAAGAATACGGGCGTATTGTTTCCCACGAGATCCCAGTTGCCCTCCTCGGTGTAGAACTTCATGGCAAACCCACGGATGTCGCGCTCGGCATCGGCCGCACCGCGCTCACCGGCCACAGTGGAGAAGCGCACGAAACACTCTGTCTGCTTGCCCACCTCACTGAAGATAGCCGCTCGGGTGTATTGAGTGATGTCGTGCGTTACGGTGAACGTGCCGTAGGCACCGGCTCCCTTGGCATGCATACGCCGCTCGGGAATCACCTCGCGGTCAAAGTGGGCGAGTTTCTCTATCAGCCACGGGTCTTGCATCAGGATAGGACCTCGATGCCCTGCCGTCTGCGAATTTTGGTTGTCGGCCACAGGACGTCCGTTGGCCGAGGTAAGTCTCATCTTTTCCATTTTCTCCATAGTCAAAAGAGGATATTAGGTTATGATAGTTCTGCAACTTAAACGCCTTTTACTTTCCATTGTTCACATAGGAACTAAAACCACTCAACGTGGAGTTCCATAAATAATGCATAGCCACTTGCGAATAGCAATATGCCATGATAGGCAATATCTATCGCGTTATAGTTGTAAAATACTTTAATAAATACAAAATACCCATTGAGAGATAATAGGGTATACAAAAAAAAAATAGTACCTTTGCACTCGCAATGCGAAAAACACAGTATTGACACAAAACCATTAATAATATTATTCAAAATGGAACAAAATTTCATCAACGGACTTTGGAACAAAGAAATCAACGTCGCTGATTTCGTAAGTACAAACATTGCCCCCTACACAGGCGATGCATCATTCCTGCAGGGCCCCACAGTGCGCACCACCAACCTCTGGAACCTCTGCTTGCAGGCTCTTGAGGAGGAGCGCAACAATGGCGGTGTACGTTCACTCGACAATGTGACCGTATCAACCATCACCTCCCACAAGGCCGGATATATCGACCAAGAGAACGAACTCATCGTAGGTCTCCAGACCGACGAGCTCTTGAAGCGCTCCATCAAGCCCTTCGGTGGTATCAACGTAGTAGCCAAGGCTTGCCGCGAGAATGGCCTCGAGGTAGACGATAAGGTAAAGGATATCTTCACCCACTACCGTAAGACCCACAACGACGGTGTGTTCGATGCATATACAGAAGAGATTCGCACATTCCGTTCACTCGGCTTCCTCACCGGTCTGCCCGACAACTACGCTCGTGGCCGTATCATCGGTGACTACCGTCGCCTTGCCCTCTATGGTATCGACCGCTTGATCGAGGCCAAGGAGGAGGACAAGCGCCACATCACTGGTCCTATGACCGACGCCAACATCCGTCTTCGCGAAGAGGTAACCGAGCAGATCAAGGCCCTCAAAGAGATCAAGGTAATGGGTGAGTACTACGGTCTCGACCTTAGCCGCCCCGCTACCTCAGCCCAGGAGGCTGTTCAGTGGGTATACATGGCCTACCTCGCTGCCGTGAAGGAGCAGGACGGTGCAGCCATGTCACTCGGTAACGTATCTTCATTCCTCGACATCTTCATCGAGTATGACCTGGCTCACGGCAAAATCAATGAGGTATTCGCACAGGAGCTCATCGACCAGTTCGTCATCAAGCTCCGTATGGTGCGTCACCTCCGCATGCAGTCCTACAACGACATCTTTGCCGGTGACCCCACGTGGGTAACCGAGGCTATCGGTGGTCGCTTCAACGACGGTCGCACCAAGGTGACCAAGACCTCATTCCGTTTCCTCCAGACACTGTACAACCTCGGTCCCAGCCCCGAACCCAACTTAACCATCCTGTGGAGCCCGCAGCTCCCCGAGGGCTTCAAGAACTTCTGTGCTCAGGTATCGGTAGACACCAGCTCTATCCAGTACGAGAACGACAACCTCATGCGTGAGGTGCGCAACTGCGACGACTACGGTATCGCTTGCTGCGTATCATACCAGGCTATCGGTAAGCAGATCCAGTTCTTCGGTGCCCGTGCTAACCTTGCCAAGGCGGTCTTGCTCGCCATCAACGGCGGTCGTTGCGAGAACACTGGTACTGTGATGGTGAAGGGTATCCCCGTGCTCACCAGCGACGAGCTCAAGTTCGAGGAGGTAATGGCCAACTACAAGAAGGTGCTCACCGAGATTGCCCGCGTATACAACGAGGCAATGAACATCATCCATTACATGCACGACAAGTACTACTACGAGAAGGCTCAGATGGCATTCATCGACACCAACCCCCGTATCAACTTGGCGTACGGTGTGGCAGGTCTCTCTATCGTGCTCGACTCACTGTCGGCTATCCGCTACGCCAAGGTAACGGCCAAGCGCAACGAGATCGGCCTCACCGAGTCGTTCGACATCCAGGGCGAGTTCCCCTGCTTCGGCAACAACGACGACCGCGTCGACCAGCTTGGTGTAGACCTCGTATACTACTTCTCTGAAGAGCTCAAGAAGCTCCCCGTATACAAGAACGCACGTCCTACCCTCTCGCTCCTCACCATCACCTCGAACGTGATGTACGGAAAGAAGACCGGTGCTACCCCCGACGGTCGTGCCAAGGGTATCCCCTTCGCACCGGGTGCCAACCCCATGCACGGACGCGACAAGAACGGTGCCATCGCATCGCTCAGCTCAGTGGCCAAGCTCCGCTACAGCGACTCACAGGACGGTATCTCCAA
>JAFWXS010000115.1 GCA_017517925.1 Bacteroidaceae bacterium
CTTGTCGGAATGTCCCAGAATATCTGGTCGTAATCCTGCTGTGCCTGTGTTGAAACTTGTTTCATACCGTGCTATTTAAAAGGGGCGGGCAGACCTAAATCATCCCCCGCCCCTCGCTGTTATACTTACCTCGGTACTGCCCGCTATGATGCGCTGTACTTGTGGAAGATTGCGTAGTCACCCTGAGTACCAGCCTTGTCGGTGTTGGTAAGCACGGTTGCGCTCATCTTGTAGTAAGCCGGAGAACCGGACTCGAACTGAGGAGAGAGACGCATAGACACACGGGCGAAAGCGATTGCCCTGTCCTCGTTGTCATTCTCGATGAGACATACGCACTCAACCTGCTTGGACTCCAGGAAGTACGCCTTACCGTTGTACTCTGTTCCGTTCTGTCCCAGGACATGATTGGCGTGTGCGATGGTGGCACCGGCATCGTAGAAAATGTTAGCCCACTCCTCGGTGATAACCGGGATGTTACCCTCGAAGGTCATCGAACCACGCTCGGTGATTTCGGTGTCGATGGTAGCGCCCTTGAGCTGGTCGATCTGGATGTTCTCCTCGGTATCGTCCGCCTTGCTCAAGGTGAAGGAATCCTTCAGGGTGAAAACCTCATCGGCTCCCTGGAAGGAGAGGTCAGCCCAGTCGATACCGCCCTCGTATGCACCCGAAGGCTGCTTCGTGGTGGCGAAAGGAAGTATGGAGAAACGGGACTGTCCCTTGAAAAGCTGGGTCAGCAATCCCTGTGCAAGAGACTTGCTGGAACCATTCATAAAGTGTACGGTCTGTGCTGCCATATTACTGTACTTTTATAGTTACTTTGAAAGTGATTATCCTTGCGTGAAATCCGTAGTCATCGGCGACATCCGGCGATATGGTGGGGTTCACGTCTATCATATACCTCCCGGACTGAGCAGGCATATTGCCTACCAGGGCATCGTACATCATTCCGAGCTTCGTGGAGTTCTTTATGTTCTCCACATCCCTTGCGAAGAGGAATATGCGTACACGGCAGGTGCCGTATGCGGCCAAGTCCTCAACCGAGGTTCCGAGCCTCACCACCACAAAGTCCTGGCTCTTGGTCACGGACTTGGGACGGTTGGGATAGACGTTGGAGGAAACCCCCGCCGTCTTAACGATGCTCATAAATGCACTCTCTATGTCCGATATGTCGTAGTTCGTCATCATAATGCCTTAACCTGATTCCAGGACTGGCGTATCTTCGCCTCTATATCCATTATAAGGTCGCCCTCCACGGCATCGAATACTTCCTCCTCGTGCGTCCAATCGTATCTGTAAACTTCATCCTCCATACCCGCCACCAGGATGGCTTCCCATCCCGTCTGTTTCGTGACCCAAGAGAGAGATTTAAGCACAAATCTGACAATGCCGTCAGGCTCAATACCCTCGTTATACCCCTCTGCTACCGGCACACCGTTGTGTACGACCATCCAGCCGTAGTCATTCCCGTGTTCAAGGTGCCCCTCCCAGCCTTTCGCCTCGTGTATCTGGAGCGCA
>JAFWXS010000116.1 GCA_017517925.1 Bacteroidaceae bacterium
ACGTCTGTATGCTGACGCCGCCAACGCCAAGACCAAGATGGAGAACGGTTTCGACCTCACCGACTACGATGAGCGTACACTCGACTTTGCCAAGGACTACTCAAACCAGCTCCTTGCTATCGACGTGAACCTCAACACCACAGAGATGCTCGACGTTACCTGGGGCCTGTTTGGTAAGTACTTCCAACCCGAAGAGGTAAACATCAAGCGTGAGTTGGTAGAGCAGTATTGGCCGAAAAACAATTGAAAATTGAGAATTGAAAATTGAGAATTGGCCTCCGGATGGATTGGAACGATTGAAAGGGTAGGTTTCGCTATTAACTTTCAATTTTCAACTTTCAATTTTCAATTTAAAAAAGATAAATAACGTGGCTATAAAATTTCAATATAACAAGACGTCACTTCAGCAGATTGAGAAGCAGCTCAAGGTACGTCAGCGCACACTACCTATTATTAAGAATAAGGAGAGTGCCCTGCGTATGGAGGTGAAGAAGTGCAAGGAAGATGTACGTCGGCTTGAAGCCCAGCTCGAAGAGCAGATTCAGGCCTACGAGTACATGTTTGCCCTTTGGAACGAGTTCGATGCTTCGCTCATCCGCGTGAAAGATGTGCATCTTGAAGTGAAGAAGATAGCCGGTGTGCGAGTGCCCGTGTTGGGTGATGTCGACTTCGACATCAAGCCCTTCAGCCTCTTCAATGCCCCCAAGTGGTATTTTGATGGCATCAACCTCCTGCAGGGATTGGCCAAGACGGCCCTTGCGAGCGAGTTCATGGAGGCCAAGCTGGGATTGCTCGAGCATGCCCGTAAGAAGACCACCCAGAAGGTGAACCTCTTCGAGAAGGTGCAGATACCCGGTTATCAAGATGCAGTGCGTAAGATTAAGCGCTTCATGGAGGACGAGGAGAACCTCTCCAAGTCATCACAGAAGATCCTGAAGACGCTGTTGGAAAAACGTGCCGAAGCGGAGCACCCCGCCGAGGCCTCTAATGAGATGGAGGAAGAGCTATGATAACAAGAATGAAAAAACTCACATTCCTCGTATTCTATAAGGAGTATAAGGAATTCCTCGAACGTCTGAGAGACCTTGGGGTAGTGCATATTGCCAAAAGACAGCAAGGTGAACCAGATGAAGACCTACATGCAAAGATGCAGTTGCGTGCCTTATACACGAAAACACTTCAAGAATTTGATGCCCTGTCAGATGACAAGGTTGTAAAGCAGTCTTCCGTGATGAAGATTGAAGAGGTGTTGGCTGTATATGAAGAAAAACAACAAGATTTGATTGCATTGAATCAAGAGAAGATTGTCATAGAAAAGGACCTGAAGCAATTGGAGTCCTGGGGTGACTTCTCTTGGGACAACATTCTGCGTTTGCAAGATAATGGTTGGTACGTGCGCTTCTACTCTTGTTTGGAGCGTGATTACAAGCAGGAATGGGAAGATGAGTATGCCATCATCCATATTTCCCATGCTAATGGTACTGTATCTTTTCTCGTTGTTAGCAAGGAGCCAGTTTCTTTGGATATGGAACCTGTTTCTTTGCCAAAGAAGAGCATGTCAGAATTGACGGAGGATTTGTCTTCAGTTGTCGCTCGTATCCTGCTTGCAGAACAAGAAATGGCTTCCTTTGCCCAGTTGCATCGTGCAACCGTGGTGAATGCGCTTACCGAATTGGAGGAGGATATCAATATGACCAATGCCCGACTTAATGGTGAGTCAATGGCAGAAGGTGCATTGGTATTACTCGAAGGATGGATTCCCGAAGACTGCGAGCCTGAGGTTCGTTCGTTCTTGGATGAGAGCGGATGCTATTATGAGGTGCGTAAAGCAACCAAAGAAGACAATGCGCCAGTGAAGTTCAAGAACAATGCTTTTGTGCGCATGTACGAATCCATCACCAAGATGTACGGTATACCTACGTATGGCGAATTTGACCCAACACCGCTTGTAGCTCCTTTCTTTACGCTCTTCTTTGCGTTCTGTTTGGGGGATGCCGGTTATGGTATACTCTTGGTTCTTGGTTCGTTGTTGCTAAAGAAGAAAGTTGGACCTGATATGAGGGGATTGCTAAATCTTGTATTGACGCTTGGTGTAGCAACTACCATATTGGGGACAGTGTTCGGAACATTCTTTGGCGTCAATCTCTATGAGGCAAACATTCCTCAATGGATGAAAGACTTGATGTTTACAGGCAAGATCGCTGGTACGACCTATGACAAACAAATGCTGCTGGCGTTGGCTATCGGTGTTATACATATAAGTATAGCAATGGGAGTCAAGGCTGTAGGAGCAACAATGCGATTTGGCTTCAAGGAGTCTCTAAGTAATTGGGGATGGTTTGTTGTCGTTGTCGGTTCTGTCATTGTAGCTTCATTGATGCTACTCAATATTCTTCCTGCCGAAATATCTAAGTGGGCATTTATCATTGTCGGTATTATAGGTGCTATTGGTATTTTCTTGTTGAATAATCCTCGCCGTAATGTTTTTGTAAATATTGGAGCAGGATTGTGGGATACTTATAGTACTGTATCGGGATTGGCAAGTGATATATTGTCCTATGTCCGTCTTTATGCCTTAGGATTGGCTGGTGGCTCGTTAGGTAGTGCTTTTAATCTTTTGGCGGGTATGGCATCTGATGGCCTTAGTGAAATACCTTTTGTCGGTGTTGTCTTAGGATGGATATTTGGAGGTGTTATTTTAGTATTCGGTCATACGATAAACATCGCTCTTTCTTGCCTGAGTGCTTATGTACATCCCCTGCGTCTTACATTTGTAGAGTATTTTAAGAATTCGGGATATGAAGGCACAGGTGAAGAGTATGCTCCCTTTTCAGTAACTAAAAAAGAGAATCAATAAATTATTAACAATTAAAAAATAAAAAATTATGGACGTAAATTTAGTTTTAGGTTATCTCGGTTTGGGATTGATGTTCGGTTTGGCTGCTATTGGTAGCTGTTTTGGAACAAGTATTGCCGGTAATGCGGCAGAAGGCGCATTGAAGAAGAATCCGGGCAAATCATCTGGTTATATGATTTTGGCTGCGCTTCCGTCTTCTCAGGGTCTGTATGGATTCATTGCATTCATTGTATCTGCAATGAGCCGTGACCTCACGACAGAAGGTCCTTTAATGTTTGGTGTAGGTCTGGGTGTAGGTCTTATCTGCCTCTTCTCTGCAATCCGTCAAGGTCAAGTATGTGCTAATGGTATCTTGGGACTCTCTCAGGGTCACGATGTACAGACTCCTACACTTATCTATGCAGCATTTCCCGAGTTGTATGCTATTCTCGCATTGGTAGCAACCTTCTTGGTATAATAGAATTCACAAAAAACATTAGTGAGGCAGCAGTATCAGATACTGCTGCCTTTATTATGTAAGAATCTTTACGGTTTCGCAGGTTACTTCTTGCTCAACAGCTTCGGTATCCTCACCGCTGATATCACTTCACTGCAGGCAGCTGCCGTGTTTGGTGGTGGTATCGCCCTCGGTCTCGTAGGCTTGTTCTCTGCTATCCGTCAGGGTCAGGTATGTGCCAACGGTATGGCTGCTATCGGTCAGGGTCACGACGTGTTCTCCAAGACCTTGATCTTCGCCGTATTCCCCGAGCTCTACGCTATCGTAGCTCTTGCTGGCGTATTCCTCATCGGCTCAGCAGTAGCTTAATCCATTTAGAAAATAAGCAAGTAAGCGGCAGGCTCTCTATAGGATCTGCCGCTATTTATGTTATTATAAGCTTGTCTGTGGTGAAATCTAAATAGATTCTTAATTGGTCCCTTAATATTTATGTTAGAAACCCTTTGTGCGTAAGAAAACTTATCATTATCTTTGCAAATTAAAATAAAATAGTGTAAAAGCCTTAAGTTATAAGTTATGAAAGTTACCAGATTCTGGTTTTGTATGTTAATGTTGCTCTTGTGCAATTTTGTGGCAAGTGCATACGATTTCAGTAAAGAAGATATTTATTATGAGTTTAATCGTAGTGATTGGGAAGGGGTGACTGTTGCTGTTACTACTAAAGGTCAGCAGAACGGGAAGTATAAGGGACGTATAGCTATACCATCGTCAGTGTCCTATAGAGGGAATACCTACCGTGTAAATGAGATTAAAAGTGAAGCATTTGCTGGATGTGATGAGTTGACTTCAGTATCTATCCCCAATAGTGTAAGTAAGATTGGAATAGGTGCTTTCCGCGATTGCCGTAAACTTGTCACGGTTGAAATTCCAGAAAGTGTGACTCAACTCCATAAGGAAGCCTTCAAGGGCTGTAGCAGTTTGACGAGTATTGTTCTTCCTGAAAACGTGAAGAAGGTAGGAGAATTTGCATTCTCTGGATGTTATAACTTGGCAAATATCACCATTCCTGAGAGTTTGGTGGAAATAGCAGATTGTGCATTCTTGGATTGTAATAGCATCACGGCTGTTCATGTTAGTGATATTGGCTCTTGGTGTGGTATTTCCTTTAAAAATAATAGTGCTAATCCTCTGTGTTATGGGGCACGTTTGTATTTGGATGGTAAGTTGGTTACAGAGCTCATCATTCCTGATGGTGTAAAAGAGATTAAGGAACGTGCATTTTATCGTTGTAGCAGTCTTACCTCTGTAGCAATACCTCAGGGTATGAAATCAATCGGTAGGGATGCTTTCTCTGATTGTAATGGCCTTTCGGCGGTTCATGTAAGCAGTATAGAGGATTGGTGTGGCATTTATTTCAGTGATTATTCAGCCAATCCCCTTTCTTATGCTAAGAACTTGTATCAGGATGGCAGACTTGTAACTTCTGTTGTTGTTCCTGAAGGTGTAACTAAAGTCGGTGATTATACTTTCTATAATTGTATTGATTTGACTTCTATTCAAATGCCAGAGGGTCTTAAGGATATTGGTGAGCGTGCATTCTATAATTGTCGCAGTTTGAAAAGTATCACCATCCCCGAGTCGGTAATTTCGATTGGTGGTTATGCGTTTGCAGGTTGTACCGGTGAGTTGATTGTAAAGTGTGATGTGCTTAATGGTGTCTTTGGTAGCAGTTTGTTCTCAAAGGTTGTTGTAGGTGCTAAAGTTTCTAAGATTGGTGATGACGCCTTTGATAATTGTACAGAACTGCGTGAGTTGATTATTGAAGATTGCGAAGAGCCTCTTTCTTTAGGATATAGTAGCGGTGGTAAAGGCCTCTTCTGTGAATGTCCGTTGACAACAGTTTATATTGGTCGTGATCTAAATTATAAGGCTGAAGCTAAATTTGGATATTCTCCATTTTTTGATAACAGAAAGTTGCAGACTGTTGTATTTGGAGAACTGGTGACAAAAATAGGATGGCATGCTTTTGACGATTGCAGTAGCCTTACTAATGTGACTATTCCTAAGGGTGTGACAGAGATAGGATGGCATGCATTTTCGGATTGTAGTAGCCTCTCTGGTATTGTTATACCAGAAAATGTGGCATCAATTGGTAAACTGGCATTTGCTGGTTGCGCAGGTGAATTGTATGTAGAGTGCGATTTGTTCAATGGCGCATTCGCCGGCAGTAAGTTTACTAAAGCAACCATAAGCAATAAAGTGGCTAAGGTCGGTGATAATGTTTTTGATAATTGTGCTGTCTTGGCCGAGGTTGTTATTGAAGATGGTAGTGAACCTTTAGCTTTAGGATGCAGTGGCGATGGTATAGGTTTGTTCAGTGAATGTCCAATAGAAACGGTTTACTTGGGACGAAACCTGATCTATGATGAGGATATGAAGTGGGGATATTCTCCGTTCTCCAATAATGACAAAATTCTTTTTGTGGAGATTGGTTGTGAAGTTTCAGAGATAGGGAACAATGCATTCCGTGGTTGTAGCAAACTGTCTTCTGTTTCAGTTCCTGCAAGTGTAAAGCGAATAGGCGAGAATGCTTTTTCTGATTGCAACAGTCTCACTTCTGTTCACATCGGCAATGTTGAGGCATGGTGCTGCATTGATTTTAGTAATAGTACCGCAAATCCCCTTTCTTATGCTAAGGATTTGTATTTGGATGGAAAGTTTGTGACAGAGATTTCTATTCCTACGAGTGTTGTGAAGATAGAGGACTATGCATTCTATGGTTGTAGTAGTCTTATTGGGGTTACTATTCAGAATGGAGTTCAAGAGATAGGTGAAAAGGCATTTCAATATTGCAGAAGTCTCTCTACTGTATCTATTCCCGAGAGTGTGTCAGAGATAGGGGTAAGTGCTTTTGCTGGTTGTGGCAGTCTTTCGACGATCAACATTCCCAAAGGCTTGACTACAATCAGAGACTATATGTTCTCAAATTGTGGAAGTCTTACTTCTGTATCTATTCCTAAAGGAGTTAAGGTAATTGGTGATTGTGCTTTCGAGGGATGTGGCCGTCTCTTTTCTATTGCTATACCTGAAGGTGTGACTAAGATAGGTGAAAAGGCGTTTCAATATTGTAGCGGTCTTTCTTCTGTGACAATACCTAAGAAAGTGGTGTCATTGGGTGAAAAAGCATTCCAGTACTGTAGCAATTTGACTTCAGTTACGATTGGCGAGGGTGTACCTTCAGTGGGTAGCTGTACCTTGCCGGTTGCAGCAAGCTCGCTTCGGCGACAATTTCCCGTAATGTGAAACTGATTGCTATGGATGCGTTCCAAGGTTGTGAAAACTTGAAGAGCATCAAACGTAAGTGATACGGACGTAATGACAGAATCATGGTTGCTGGAGTACAGAATAATTTAGGTATTTCTTCAGAGTTGCTAAGTGAAGAAGAGATAGCCGGAATTTGCAGAAAGGCATAAAGAATATTTTCATCTTATAGCATCTGCTCCTCCGCCAAAGCGGTGTAAACGACAATGAATAAACGAACTAATGGCGGACATTGCGTACTATAATCCATGTACGCCAATGTCCGTCATTGTTTGTTTTTGGGATAAGCTTGGTTATGTGCGGGCGATACCTACAGGATTCTCAATGTTTGGTGATTTTTTGCTGCAATTGAGTATAATAATTGTGTAGGTGTTCTTTTTTTCGTAACTTCGCGTCATATTTCACATATCAGAATTAAAATATATACATGGCAACAGTAGACGACAAAAAGATTATTTTCTCAATGGTGGGCGTGTCGAAGGCCTATCAGCAGAACAAGCAAATCCTCAAGGATATCTATCTCTCATTCTTCTACGGGGCGAAGATTGGTATCATCGGTCTCAATGGTTCGGGTAAGTCAACCCTGATGAAGATTATCGCCGGATTAGAGAAGGACTATCAAGGCGAGGTGGTATTCTCACCGGGCTATAGCGTAGGCTATCTGCCTCAGGACCCTCAGCTCGACCCCACCAAGACTGTGAAAGAGGTGGTAATGGAGGGTGTGCAGCCTATCGTGGATGCCTTGGCCGAGTATGAGGAGATAAACAACAAGTTCGGTCTCCCCGAATATTATGAAGACCCCGACAAGATGGACCAACTCTTCAGCCGTCAGGCTGAGTTGCAAGATATCATTGATGCCACTGATGCATGGAACCTCGACTCTAAGCTCGAGCGTGCGATGGACGCTCTGCGCTGTCCGCCCGAAGACCAGCCTGTGACACACCTCTCGGGTGGTGAGCGTCGCCGTGTGGCTCTCTGCCGCCTCCTGTTGCAGAAGCCCGACATCCTGTTGCTCGACGAGCCTACCAACCACCTCGATGCCGAGAGTATCGACTGGCTGGAGCAGCACCTGCAGCAGTACGAGGGTACGGTGATTGCCGTGACCCACGACCGCTACTTCCTTGATAATGTGGCCGGATGGATTCTCGAGCTCGACCGTGGCGAGGGTATTCCCTGGAAGGGTAACTACAGCAGCTGGTTAGAGCAGAAGTCAAAGCGCCTCGAACAGGAGGAGAAGCAGGCATCGAAGCGTCGCAAGACCCTGGAGCGCGAGCTCGAATGGGTGCGCATGGCACCGAAGGCCCGTCAGGCCAAGGGTAAGGCTCGTCTGAACTCATACGACAAACTCCTCAACGAAGACCAGAAGGAGCGCGAAGAAAAGCTCGAAACCTTCATCCCCAACGGTCCCCGTTTGGGCAACAAGGTTATCGAGGCGCAGGGCGTGGCCAAGGCTTATGGCGACAAATTGCTCTACGAGAACCTCAACTTCATGTTGCCGCCCAACGGCATCGTAGGTGTCATCGGCCCCAATGGTGCCGGTAAGACCACGCTGTTCCGCCTTATTATGGGCTTGGAGACTCCCGATAAGGGTACCTTCGAGGTGGGTGAGACCGTGAAGCTCGCATACGTTGACCAGCAACATCAGGATATCGACCCCAGCAAGACCGTGTACCAGGTGGTGAGCCAGGGCAACGAACTCTTCCGTATGGGGGGCCGCGATGTGAATGCCCGTGCCTACCTCAGCCGCTTCAACTTTGCTGGCAGTGATCAGGAGAAGATGTGCTCTATGCTCTCAGGTGGTGAGCGCAACCGCCTTCAGCTTGCCCTTGCTTTGAAGCAAGAGGGCAACGTGCTGCTTCTCGACGAGCCCACCAATGACATCGACGTGAATACCCTGCGTGCGCTTGAGGAGGGTCTCGAGAACTTTGCCGGCTGTGCCGTAGTCATCAGCCACGACCGCTGGTTCCTCGACCGTATCTGCACCCACATCCTCGCTTTCGAGGGCGACAGTCAGGTATTCTTCTTCGAAGGCTCATACAGCGAGTACGAAGCCAACAAGCAGATGCGCCTTGGCCGCGAAGAGCCCAAGCGTATCCGCTATCGCAAACTGACGGAATAAGGTTTAGTGGAGTGTCATTCTGAACGGAGTGAAGAATCTCGCGCTGGGACCAAGAGACATTGCGAGATTCTCGGACGAGCCGAGCGCAAGCATTGCCTTTAGCCCCTTCGGGCGGCGAGCACGTTTCTTCGTTTCACTCAGGATGACAAACTAAAATAGAAATAAATGATTGAAAAGCATATCATACTCGAAGATATTGACCCCGCGCTCATCTATGGGGTGAACAATGCCAACTTGCAGATGATAAAGGCATTGTTTCCCAAGTTGCGCATCATGGCACGCGGCAACGTGATTCGTGCCATGGGCGACGATGAGGTGCTGGAGACCTTCGAGAACTACATCAAGCAACTCGAAGAGCATGGTGCGCGCTACAACTCGCTGAAGGAGGAGGTGCTGCTTGACATCTTCAACGGCAACCGCCCCATGGTGGAGCGCGAAGGCGATGTCATTGTGTTCTCGGTGACAGGACGCCCCATCACTCCGCGCAGCGAGAACCAGCTGCAACTCGTGAAGAGCTACCGCGAGAATGACATGCTCTTTGCTGTAGGGCCTGCTGGATCGGGTAAGACCTACACGGCTATTGCTCTCGCGGTACGTGCCCTCAAGAACAAAGAGGTGAAGAAGCTCATCCTCTGCCGCCCTGCCGTGGAAGCTGGTGAAAAACTCGGCTTCCTGCCCGGCGACATGAAGGAGAAGATTGACCCCTATCTGCAGCCCCTGTACGATGCGTTGGAAGATATGATACCGCCTCAGAAGCTCAAAGAGTTCATGGAACTGGGCATCATACAGATAGCGCCGCTCGCCTTCATGCGTGGCCGCACACTCAATGACGCCGTGGTAATCCTCGATGAGGCGCAAAATACCACGATACCACAGCTCAAGATGTTTCTCACCCGTATGGGTATGAACACCAAGATGATTGTCACGGGTGACCTTACGCAGATCGACCTTCCCTCATCGGTACGTAGCGGCCTCTCCCATGCCATGCACCTCTTGCGCGACATCAAGGGCATATCCATCATCGAGATGAACAAGAAGGATATTGTGCGCCACAAGTTGGTGACCAAGATTGTGGAGGCGTATGAAAGGGAAGGGAAGACCCTCCCTAACCCTCCCTGCAAGGGAGGGGACTCGGACATTGCGGGTGGTAATAAACGAAATGATATAAACATAAAATAATTAACAACGATGCCCACAAGTCCTCCCTCACAGGGAGGATTTAGGTGGGTCTCTCAATTCAAAAAAGTTATGGCACTTACAGCAACCAACTTCAACTTCCCCGGTCAGCAGGGAGTGTATCACGGCAAGGTACGTGATGTGTACAACATGGGCGACAAGCTCGTGATGGTAGCCACCGACCGCATCTCGGCGTTCGATGTGGTATTGCCCAAGGGTATTCCCTTCAAGGGTCAGATGCTCAACCAAATTGCAGCAAAGTTTCTCGATGCCACTACAGACATCTGCCCCAACTGGAAACTTGCTACTCCCGATACATGGTAACCGTGGGCGTGATGTGTGAGGGATTCCCCGTGGAGATGATTGTGCGCGGCTACCTCTGTGGTTCAGCATGGCGCGCCTATAAGAGCGGTGTGCGCGAGATCTGTGGCGTGAAGCTCCCCGAGGGTATGCGCGAGAACGAGCGTTTCCCCGAGCCCATCATCACCCCCACCACCAAGGCCGAGATTGGTGAGCACGATGCCGACATCTCCAAGGAGGAGATTCTGGCACAGGGCCTCGCTACTCCCGAGGAGTATGCACTGCTCGAGCAGTACACCCTCGCTCTCTTCAAGCGCGGCACCGAGATGGCCGCTGAGCGCGGACTCATCCTCGTAGACACCAAGTACGAGTTTGGCAAGCACAACGGCACCATCTATCTCATGGACGAAATTCATACCCCCGACAGCAGCCGCTATTTCTATAGCGAGGGCTATCAGGAGCGTTTCGAGAAGGGCGAGCCCCAGAAGCAGCTCTCCAAGGAGTTCGTGCGCGAGTGGCTCATGGACAACGGCTTCCAAGGCAAGGAGGGCCAGCAGGTGCCCGAGATGACCGACGAAATCGTTACCGGCATCAGCGAGCGCTACATCGAGCTCTATGAGCACATCACCGGTGAAACCTTTGTGAAGGAGAACACAGAGGATATCGCTGCACGCATCGAGAAGAATGTCACCGAGTGGCTGACAAAGTAATCGGAATGCCCGGTTACCTCGATTTATATAACATATATGTAAAAACCGATGCCTTGGTGGGGAGCCAAGGCATCGGTTTGTAATAAGCGGACGCTTCCGCTTTGTCCTGTCCGACTTGTCACAAGCAGGCGTTAGACGTGAAAATCTATTTACTATGAAAAACACATCTCTCTAACGCCTCGTCCTGCTGTTTTGTTCAATACCTTCTTCGATTCTGTGTAAAGGCTGTTATACACTATCGCAAAGCTCGTCCTGAGTGGAAACAAATATCTTGGAGAAGATGTTAAGGGGTATATGGCTCATTGTTATGTGTATTTGATAAGGATGGTGGTTTCAGGTATTCTGTTGCTGTCATCCCTTTCGCTTGTCTCTCAGGAGGTGGCATTCAGCTTTGATGAGGCTCGCCATCGTATGCTGCAGCACAATGCGGCACTCAAGGCTGCCGAGGCCGAGGTGCAGATAGCGCGGCGCGGGCAGCAGCGCGCCTCTGCGCTGTGGTGGCCACAGCTGCAGGCCGATGGGGCGTATATGCATCTGTCGGAACGGGTGGAGGTGCGCCAACCTTTGTCGTACTATACCGACCCTCTCAAGGAGGATGTGCAGCGCATTCTCCCGGGTGAGCAATTAGTGGCGGGACTGCTCGACAGGGTGGGGGAGTATACCCTTACCTTCCCTTTATTGCCGCAAGACATTGCTTCGGTAGGGCTCACGGCCGAGTGGGTGGCCTTCAGTGGAGGCAAGCGTATCTTTGCCGACCGTATGGCGCGGCGGCTGACCGATGTGGCTGAGGTGAACAGCCTTCGGGTCGGTGCTGCCGAGGAGGTGTTGCTTGTGGAGCGCTACTACGGCTTGGTGCTGGCACGCCACGCTACCGAGGTATGCCACCAGCGCTACGAAGCCCTGCAACGCCACTATGCCGATGCCTTGCGCATGGAACAGGTAGGGCTGATAGACAAGGCCGCCCGTCTCGCCACGCAGGTGGCCATGGAGGAGGCCGGGCGCGAGTGGCACCATGCCGTGAGCGTGGAGCAGGTGAGACAGACGGCACTGAAAAGGCTCTTGGGCATGGCCTGTGAGGAGGGGCAAATCGTTCCTACCTCGCCCCTGTTCGTGGAGACGGAACTGCCGTCCGAAGTCCTCTTCGTGGAGGCTATGCGTAGCAACAACCATACGCTCACGACTCTCTCCTTGGAGCAGCAGATGGCCACCGACAAGCTGCGCATGGACATCGGGAGCTATCTCCCCGAGGTGGCGCTCTTCGGCAAGCAGACGCTCTATGCCCACGGTTTGCCGAGCAACCTGTTGCCGCGCACCATTGTAGGCGTGGGCTTTACGTGGAACCTCTTCGACGGCCTGGACCGCGAGCGTACGGTGGCACAGACCAAGCTCACGCAGCAGGCCTTGGCATGGAGCCGCGAGGATGCCGAGGCGGAGCTCACCGTAGCAGTATCCGAACTCTATGCCACGCTGCAGCGCACGATGGCCGACATGCGTGTGCTCGACTCGACCATTGCCCTCAACGAAGAACTCTTGCGTATGCGCCGCACCGCCTTTGCCGAGGGCATGGCCACCTCCACCGAGCTCATCGATGCCGAGAACACGCTGGCCACCAGCCGCCTCGCACGCCTCACGGCACAGTATGCCTGCAATGTGGCATGGGCCAATCTGCAGGCGGTGTGTGGTGCCTCCCCCAGCCCCTCCCAAAGAGGGGTGACAAGTGTTTCCCATTACTAATTTATTATAAAATTGTTCATGATGTCTGAATCACCCCTCCTCGGGAGGGGCAGGGGGGAAGCTCCAGTCCCCCAATCCCTCACCATCGCCTTCGTCGCCCTGCTTGCCTTGGTCGTAATCATCACCCTCATCGGACTGTTCACCGCACGCAAGCCACCCATTACTCTGCAAGGACAAGTGGAGGCCACCGAGATACGCATCAGCGGCAAACTCTTGGGCCGCATCGACTCGTTCCTCGTCAAGGAAGGCGATGCCGTGCGTCGGGGCGACACGCTTGTCGTCATCAACAGCCCCATCGTGGAGGCACAGTACCGCAAGACCGAGGCGCTGCACCGCGCCACACAGGAGGAGAACCGCAAGGTAGACCGCGGCACGCGCCGCCAGGTGGTCGAGTCGGCCTATCAGGTGTGGCAAGCCGCCAAGAGTCAGGCCGAGCTGGCCGTGAAGACCTACGAGCGCATACATACCTTATATACAGACAGCGTGGTTCCGCGTCAGCGTTATGATGAGGCCGAGGCCGCCATGCTCTCGGCCCGCGCCACCGAACGCTCCGCCTACGAGCAGTACCGTTTGGCTCAAGAGGGCTTGCAGCGCGAAGACCGCGAGGCAAGCCGCAACATGGTGGAGGCGGCAGCCAGCAGCGTTGCCGAGATGCAGGCGCTGCTCGTCGATGGCCGTCTCACGGCTCCTGCCGACGGACAGATTGCAGGCATATACCCCAAGCGGGGTGAACTCGTGGCTCCCGGCGCGCCCATCATGACCCTCGTGACGCTCGACGACAGCTACGTGGTATTCAACGTGCGCGAAGACCTCATGCCCCACTTCCGTATGGGCAAGCGCTTCGCCCTGTCCGTCCCCGCCCTTGCCCGTCACGATGTGCCGATGACGGTCTACTACATCAGTCCGCTCGGCAGCTTCGCCACGTGGCAATCCACCAAGCAGGTGGGCAGCTACGACATGCGCACCTTCGAGATACGCCTGCGCCCCGACACTCCCATGGAGGGTCTGCGACCGGGGATGACGGCGATAATTGAATTGGAAATTGATAATTGATTTACCGCAAAAGTTCCGCAAATTTACCGCAAATTCATACATGCTTATCTGTTTGTCATACCAAGACTACAGTCAATCTCTCGGTCAGTAACGTGTGATTTTCAGAAAGTGCAGGTCCTCCCCGTTACGAACAACCGACAAAAGTATGTGTCACTTGCAAGTGACGTGTGCCAAAGCATTATAAATTCTACTTGCAGGTAGAAAGTTTTCTGCCTGCAAGTAGAAGGTGTTCTACCTGCAAGTAGAAAGTGCTCTACCTGCAAGTAGAAAAGTTTTTGCAGCGTTCCTTCAGGGAAAACGCATTATAAAAATATCTTAATGAAAATGTCTAACTAACTGTCCCCCTTATAAGCTAATCTTTGTACACATTTCTATTCATTTCTTCTACTGCCCATGTTATAGTTTCCAGTCTTTCCCATCCCTGCATAAATTTGATATATCCAGGTCTATTCTTGTCCGTTATTCTCCCGCTCCATCCGCCAGCCACGGCCAGTGGGTGTTGGTGAAGTGAATGTAAAAGTTTTGTCCCAAATAAAAAACATCCTTGCAACCGAGTTGCAAGGATGTTTTTGTATCTTTGTGCCGTAAAAAGGGATATTTAGTTAACAGGAACTATGAATATACACTTCAAATCTTTGGCCTGCCTATGCGCAGCGGCACTCTTTGCCGCTTGTGGAGGAGGGCAGAGCGGGCATCATGACCACGAGCATGCTCATCACGACCATGCGCATGAGACGCACGATACGCATAGTCACGACCATTCGGAACATTCACACGAAGGACATACTCATGACCACACAGCGTATGGGCATAGTGAAGAGGCGCATCACGATCACACACACGCCGGGGCGACTCATGCAACTCGCGAGCACGCTCATGGCAGTGGCATAGCCTTCACCCGTCAGCAGGCCGAGGCGGTCGGGCTCGTGGTGGAGACGGTGGAGGAGGTCCCCTTCTATGGAGTCATCAAGACGGCCGGACATCTGCAGGCTCCAGTAGCCGATGAGGCGGTGGTAGTGGCAACCTCGGCAGGCGTGCTCTACTACACGCAACCTTCGCTTGCTCTCGGGCAGCCGATGAGTGAGGGTAGGGCCTTTGCCGGCATATCGGCAAAGAAGCTGCAGGATGGTGACCCATTGGTGAAGGCACGTCTGGCCTATGAGACGGCCAAGGCCGAGTATGAGCGTGCACAGCGACTGGTCGATGACAAGATTGTGTCGGCCAAAGAGTTTGAGCAGATACGCCTGCGCTACGAGACGGCCAAGACCACTTATGAGGCTACGGCCGAGGGGACGACCGAGCGCGGTGCCGCGCTCTCATCGCCCATGACAGGCTATCTGAAGCAGTTGCTGGTGGAGAATGGCAGCTACGTAGAGGTGGGCCAGCCGGTGGCTGTGGTGACACAGACTCGCCGCCTGCAGCTCGTGGCCGAGATGAGCGAGCGGGACTTTGCCCAGTTGCCCAAGATAAGCAAGGCGCACTTCGTGCCTACCTATACTGACCGCCTGTACAAGACCGACGAACTCAATGGCCGCCTTTTGGCCTATGGCCGTTTGTCTGTGGGGGCTTTCGTTCCCGTGACTTTCGAAATTGACAATGTGGGCGACCTTATCGCCGGCTCGTATGCCGAGGTGTACCTGCTCACTCAGCCTGAGGGTGGGGTAGTATCGCTCCCCATCGAGGCGCTCACCGAGGAACAGGGGCTATATTACGTATATGTACAGGTGTGTGACGAGGAGTTTGAAAAACGTGAGGTACATCCCGGTCGCCGTAGCGGCGAACGTGTGGAGATACTGCATGGCCTTCACCATGGCGAGCGTGTAGTGACACATGGCGCTATCCAGGTGAAACTGGCTTCAATGTCGACTGCTATACCGCACGGACACTCACATTAAAAAGGGAGACCCACACCAACCCTCCCTGTGAGGGAGGGGGAAGAGTCCCCAGTTCACAGAATGATGTATAACAATTAAAAATGTAATTCACAAGCAGAGATGGCTGCAAGTCCTCCCTCACAGGGAGGATTTAGGTGGGTCCGTTTTCTATTATGTTCAACAAAATCATCCGCTTTTCGCTTAATAATCGCCTGCTGGTGCTGGTAGCCTCGGTGTTGCTCCTTGCAGCAGGTACATATACGGCCACAACGATGGATGTGGACGTGTTTCCCGACCTCAATGCACCTACCGTGACGGTGATGACCGAAGCCAAGGGTATGGCTCCCGAAGAGGTGGAGCGCCTCGTTACCTTCCCCATCGAGACGGCCGTGAATGGCGCCACCGACGTGCGTCGTGTGCGCTCATCGTCGACCACGGGATTCTCTATCGTGTGGGTCGAGTTTGACTGGGGTACTGATATCTATAAGGCCCGACAAATCGTGTCGGAGAAGATAGCCACCGTCACCGACCGATTGCCCCAGAATGTGGGTACACCTACGCTCGGTCCGCAATCCTCTATTCTTGGCGAGGTGCTGTTTGTGGCGTTGACGATAGATGATGAAGCCTCCCCTAACCCCTCCCAAAGAGGGGAATTGGGTTCCGCGGTGTCTGCAAGCTCCCTCTCTTCGGGAGAGGGCGGGGGGAGAGGCCTCGCTACCTCCATGCAAGACCTCCGCACGCTGGCCGACTGGACCATCCGTCCGCGCCTGCTTGCTACGGGTGGTGTGGCGCAAGTTGCTGTCCTTGGCGGTGAGGTGAAGGAGTATCAGATATTGCTCTCGCCCGAGAAGATGATGCACTATGGCGTGTCGCTCTCCGAGGTGCTGGAGGCCACGCGCGGAATGAACCAGAACGCTACGGGCGGCACGCTCTACGAATATGGCAACGAATACATCATCCGCGGTATGCTCTCGACGGGTAGCGTGGAGGAGATTGGCATGACGGTGGTGAAGAGTGGGGTGAGGCTTCACCACATCGCCGAAATCAAGGTGGGCGACCATCGCCCCAAGTTCGGCACCGCTTCGCTGCGAGGTGAGCCGGCCGTTATCCTCACTGTCACCAAGCAACCCAACACGAGTACGCTCGAACTCACCGCGAAGCTTGATGCTACGCTCGAAGAACTCAAGCGTGAGCTGCCTGCCGATGTGGTGCTCACTACCGACGTGTACCGTCAGGAGCGGTTTATCAACAGCTCCATCGACAACGTGAAGCGTTCGCTCATCGAGGGAGCCGTGTTTGTGGTCATCGTGCTCTTCGTATTCCTCATGAATGTGCGCACCACCATTATCTCGCTCGTCACCATACCGCTTGCTTTTGTGGCTGCCATCCTTACGCTCAATGCCTTTGGACTTACCATCAATACCATGAGCCTCGGCGGATTGGCTATCGCTATCGGTTCACTTGTGGATGATGCCATCGTCGATGTGGAGAATGTGTACAAGCGCTTGCGCGAGAACCGCGCCCTGCCTCCCGAACGGCAACGACCCGTGCTCACCGTCGTATACGAGGCCTCCAAGGAGGTGCGCATGCCCATCCTCAACTCTACGCTCATCATCGTGGCTACCTTTGTGCCCCTCTTCTTCCTTACCGGCATGGAGGGTCGTATGCTCGTTCCGCTCGGCATCGCCTTCATCGTGGCCCTGTGTTCCTCGACCCTCGTGGCACTCACCCTGACACCGGTGCTGTGCAGTTATCTGCTGGGAAGACCTACCCCTTCCCTCCCTGTGAGGGAGGGTGGCGCTGACATCGCGGAGCCTCAAGTCCTCCCTTGCAGGGAGGATTTAGGTGGGTCTTTCGTCACTCGCCACCTCCAACGCATCTATACCCGCCTCCTTTCCTGGACCCTCTGCCATAGTAAGGTGGTGCTGGGCGGTACCGTAGCACTGTTCGTGGTGGCCTTGGTGGCCTTTTTCGGCTTGGGGCGTTCGTTCCTTCCTCCGTTCAATGAAGGGTCGTTCACCATCAATGTGGCCACTATGCCGGGTATATCGTTGGAGGAGTCCGACAATATAGGCCGCCGTGCCGAGGAACTCTTGCTCACCATTCCCGAGATACAGACCGTGGGGCGCAAGACCGGCCGTGCCGAGCTGGACGAACATGCCCTCGGTGTCAACGTGTCGGAGATTGAGGCTCCCTTCATTTTGGGCGACCGCTCCAAGGCAGAGCTCGTGGCCGAGGTGCGAGAGAAGTTGGGAACCCTGCCAGGAACCAATATCGAGGTGGGTGCTCCCATCAGCCACCGTATCGATGCCATGCTCTCGGGCACACGGGCCAGCATTGCCATCAAGATATTCGGTACAGACCTCAACAAGATGTATCAGATAGGGACTCAAATCAAGAATGCTTGTGAGGGCGTTGAGGGCATTGCCGACCTTAACGTGGAGCAGCAGGTGGAGCGCCCACAGCTGAAGATTATCCCCCGTCGTGAGGTGATGGCACAGTATGGCATCACGATGCCTGAGTTTGCCGATATGGTGAGCGTGCTGCTTGCCGGTGAGCCCGTGTCGCAGGTCTATGAGGGCCGTCGCGTATTTGACCTTACCCTCAAGGTGGGCGACGACAGCCGTGCCACGGCCGAAGACATCAGCCGTATGATTGTCGATGCCAAGGGCACCAAGGTGACGCTCGGACAGATTGCCGATGTGGTGTCCTCTACGGGTCCCAACACCATCAACCGCGAGAATGTGGAGCGCAAGGTGGTGGTGTCGGCCAATGTTGCCGGTCGTGACCTTCGTGGCGTGGTGACCGATATACGCAACATCGTGAACGAACAGATAGAGCTCCCCGAGGACTACCACGTGGAGTATGGCGGACAGTTTGAGAACGAGGAGGCTGCCTCGCGCACCCTGCTCATAGCCTCACTTTTTGCCATCGTGGTGGTATACCTATTATTATATAATCAGTTCCGCAGCCTCACGCAGGCAGCAGTAATCCTTGTCAATCTGCCTCTCGCGCTTGTCGGGGGTGTGCTCGTACTGTGGGCTACGGGTGGTGAGATGAGCATCCCTGCCATCATCGGATTCATCTCGCTCTTCGGTATTGCCACACGCAACGGTATGCTGCTTGTAGAACGTTACAACGACCTCCGTGCCGAGGGACATCCGATTACCTACTGCATCATGCACGGCTCGGCCGATCGCCTGAACCCTATCCTGATGACTGCCCTCACCACAGCACTGGCGCTCATCCCGCTCGCTCTCGGTGGCGACCTGCCGGGCAACGAGATACAGAGTCCCATGGCCAAGGTCATCCTTGGAGGCTTGGCCACGTCGACCCTCCTCAACGGGTTTATCGTGCCGGTGATGTATATGTTGACCTCCCCCAAACCCCTCCCGAAGAGGGGTGACTCGGAAGAGACGGATGAAACTCTCACCTCAAAATGATAAGAAAAAACTATGAAATATAACCGTATCCTTTTTACAATAGTATTCATTGCTTCATCGTTGGGGTATACCGCGATGTATGCAGCTCCCGCTCCTTGGGAGAGGGTGGGGGGAGAGGCCTCCTCTCTCTTGTCTCAGATTGAAAAGAACAACACCACTCTCAAGGCTCTGCGCACCGAGGCCGAGGCACGCAAGTTGGAGAATCGTACAGGCATCACCCTTGCCGACCCCGAGGTGGGGTACAAGCACATGTGGGAGGGAGCCGGAGAATCGGGCAAGCTTACCGAACTGACCGTGACCCAGAGCATAGACCTCGCTACCGCCACGGGACAACGCAGCCGTGTGGCCCGCCAGCAGAACATGCTCGTCGACGAAGAGTACCGCATGGCTCGCATGGAGATACTGCTCGATGCCCAGCTCGCTCTTATCGACCTCGACTACTACAACGCTCTCTCTGCCGAGCTTGACCGCCGCTTGGGTCATGCCCACCGTGTGGTAGAGGCTGAGAAGGCCCGCTTTGACAGTGGCGACACCGACGTGCTCTCTTATAATAATGTGCTCCTCAGCCTCTCGGCCCTCGAAGCCGAGAGAGCTCGCGTAGCTATGGAGCGCGAGGTACTCATCGCTCAGCTTACAGCGCTCAATGGTGGCATCGCTATAGGTAATTTGGATAATCTTGGTTCTCAGGGAAATATAGAATGCCAAGATGACCAAGACTTCACCTCTTGGTATGCCGAGGCCGAGCCCTATCTGCCTCAGTTGGCTCAGGCACGTCAGCTGCGCGAGGTGCGTAGCAGCGAACTCGCATTGACCAAGACCGAGCATCTGCCTTCACTCTCGGCCACCTACATCAACGAGCGTCACACCATAGGCACCCGCTCACAGGGCGTGGCCGTAGGCATGAGTCTGCCCCTCTGGAGCAACAAGAACCGTGTGCGCTCGGCACGCACCGCCCTCGAGGCTGCCGAGGCCCGGCAGGCCGACACCGAACTGCGCTTGCGCAGTGTATATGCCCAAGAGTTTGCCCGCGTGAAGGGCCTGTACCACACTGCCACGCTCTATCGCCGTGCCCTCGATGAAGCCAACAACAGCGAACTGCTGCAGCGTGCTATGGACGAGGGATTCATTTCTGTGCTCGAATACCTACAAGGCATCGAACTCTACTATGACTACCTCGACCGCAGCCTCGCTGCCGAGCGCGACTACCGTCGTGCCGTGGCCGAGCTGGAGGCTTGGAGGTTGTAAGGATACTTTTGACGAAATTTTATAACATATACTATATACAATGAATAGAATTATTTATCCTTTTCTTTTGATTGGCAGTCTCTTGGTAGCTTGCACGGGCAAGACTCCTGTTGCCGACTATCGTGTAGTGCCTCTGCCCCAAGAAATAACGGTGGCGGGTGGCGACGGTTTCACCCTCAGTGCCGGCACGCCTATCGTCTGTGCCGATGAATCTATGCATGGCAATGCCCGCTTCCTTGCCGGGTATGTGGCTGAGAAGACGGGACTCGAACTCACCATAGCCGAGGCCCCTGCTGCAAAGGCTATCACCTTGGCACTCGATACGACCATCGCCAATCCCGAGGGTTACCGCTTGGTAGTGGATGCCGAGGGCGTGACCATCACCGGTGCTACTGCTGCAGGTGTGTTCTACGGTATACAGACCTTACGCAAGGCGTTGCCGGTGGTGCAGGGTAGGGAAGTGCAGCTCCCTGCGGTGACCGTGGCCGACTATCCCCGCTTCGGTTACCGTGGTGCTCATCTCGACGTGTCGCGCCACTTCTTCACGGTAGATTCTATCAAGAGCTTTATCGACATGCTTGCACTTCACAATATGAACCGCTTCCACTGGCACCTTACCGACGACCAGGGCTGGCGCTTCGAGATGAAGAAGTACCCCAAGCTCAATACCATTGGCACACAGCGTGCGCAGACGGTCATCGGGCGCAACAGCGGCGAGTATGACGGTATTCCCTACGGTCCCTATCTGTACACTCAGGACGAGTGTCGCGAGATTGTGGCCTATGCTGCCGAGCGTCATATCACCGTGATTCCCGAGATAGACCTTCCCGGACATATGCAAGCCGCCTTGGCGGCCTATCCCGAGCTGGGCTGCACGGGCGGTCCGTACGAGGTGTGGCAGATGTGGGGCGTGTCTGAAGATGTGCTCTGTGCCGGTAATGATGCCACCTTGCAGTTCATCACCGACGTGCTGGCCGAGATCATCGACGTATTCCCCTCTGAATATATCCACGTGGGTGGCGACGAGTGTCCCAAGACTCGTTGGGAGCAGTGTCCCAAGTGCCAGGCCCGCATCAAGGCCCTTGGCATCAAGGCCGATGAGAAGAATAGTGCCGAGATGTACCTACAGAGCTTCGTGATAGGCTATGCCGAAAAGTTCCTCAATGCCCATGGCCGTCGTATCATCGGGTGGGACGAGATTCTCGAAGGCTCTCTTGCCCCCACCGCCACCGTACACTCATGGCGTGGCATCGCGGGTGGCCTCGAGGCAGCCAAGCGTGGGCACGACTGCATCATGTCGCCCAACACCTACATGTACTTCGACTACTATCAGACCAAGCATACCGCTACCGAGCCCCTGGCTATCGGAGGCTATGTGCCGGTAGAGAAGGTCTACGAATATGAACCTCTGCATCCCTCGCTCACTCCCGAGCAGCAACAGCATATCATCGGTGTGCAGGCCAATCTGTGGACCGAGTACATCACCTCGTACCGCCACGTGGAGTATATGGAACTGCCGCGCATGGCAGCTCTCTGTGAGGTACAGTGGTGCCGTCCCGAGAACAAGGATTATGCCGACTTCTTGCAGCGTCTTATCCCCATGACCGATATGTACGATGTCAAGGGATACAACTATGCCCGCCATATCTTCGATGTAGACAATGCTTTCTCTGTAGATACAGCCAAGAATGTCGTGGTAGCCACCTTGAGCACTATCGATGGCGCTCCCATTTACTATACGCTCGATGGCACCGAGCCCACCACTTCATCGCGTCGTTACAAAGCCCCTATCGAGCTCACACAGAACTGCACGTTCAAGGCCAGGGCCATAGGCAAGCGTGGTGCCACCTGCACTTTTGAAGAGGAGGTGTCATACAGTAAGTCGACAGCCAAGCCCATCACCTTCTTACAGCCAGCCTTTAAGGGTTATGACTATGCCGGTGAACGCACCCTTGTCGATGGTCTCAAGGGCAACCATAACTACCGTACAGGTCGTTGGATAGGCTTTGCCAACAACGATTTTGAGGTACTCATCGACTTGCAAGAGATTACCGATGTACAACGTGTGTCGCTCTCTACCTGCGTGGAGAAGGGCGATTGGGTGTTCGATGCCCGCGGCTTCACTGTATCGGTATCGACCGATGGCGAGGCCTACACCACCATATTTGATGAGCAGTACCCTGCCATGAAGGCCGACGATGCTAACAAAATTTACGATCACGTGCTCGAGTTCGCTGCTACGCCAGCCCGCTACGTTAAGGTGAAGGCTCTCGTGGAGCACAGCATGCCCGAGTGGCACGGTGCCCGTGGTCATCGCGCTTTCCTCTTTGTCGATGAGGTGGCAGTGGATTGAATGAAACTGTTATCAAAATTTGGCATTTTGCTTGTAGTATGCTAATTTTGCAGAATTTTAGTACGAGAGTATATAATTTAACTTTAAACAGATAATAAAATGAATCTTAGAAAACCTCTCTCGGCACTCCTGCTCATGCTGGTGTGTGCCTTGACGGCATCGGCCCAGCAGATGCCGTCTATTCCCATGGATCCGAATGTGCGTGTGGGCAAACTTGACAATGGACTGACCTACTACATCCGTCAGAACAACTATCCCGAAGGACAGGCCAACTTCTACATCGCACAGAAGGTGGGCTCGGTGCTCGAGGAGGACAACCAGCGCGGATTGGCGCACTTCCTGGAGCACATGTGCTTCAACGGTACGGAGAAGTTCCCCGGCAACGGCGTGATCAAATATCTCGAGGGCATCGGCGTGAAGTTCGGTGCTGACCTCAATGCCTACACCTCTATCGACGAGACGGTGTACAACATCGACAATGTGCCCGTGAGCGTGGCTGGAGCCATCGACTCATGTCTGTGGATTCTGCACGACTGGGCTGGCGCTCTCTTGCTCGAGGGCGACGACATCGACAAGGAGCGTGGCGTAATCCATGAGGAGTGGCGTCAACGCAACAACGCTCAGCAGCGCATGCTCGAGCAGTTGCTCCCCACACTCTACCCCGGCGGCAACCGCTACGGTCACCGCATGCCTATCGGCACCATGGAGGTGGTGGACAACTTCCCCTACCAGGCGCTGCGCGACTACTACGAGAAGTGGTACCGTCCCGACCAGCAGGGTATCGTCGTAGTGGGCGATGTGAACGTTGACGAGGTGGAGGCCAAGATCAAGAGCATCTTTGCCGATCTCACCATGCCCGAGAATCCTGCCGAGCGCGTATACTATCCCGTGGCCGACAACAAGGAGCCTATCATCGCTCTGGCCAAGGACAAGGAGCAGCAGTATGGTATCGTATACATCTTTGCCAAGCACGAG
>JAFWXS010000117.1 GCA_017517925.1 Bacteroidaceae bacterium
CTCGGAGCGCAATGCCGACACAGCCGTTGAGCCGCGTCTCTGCATGCAGTGGTTCCTCCGCATGCAGCACTTTGCCGACATCGCCCTGCCGCCCGTAATGAACGACGAACTCAAGTTCTACCCCGCCAAGTACAAGACCACTTATAACAATTGGTTGGAGAACATCCAGGACTGGTGCATTAGCCGTCAGCTCTGGTGGGGTCACCGTATCCCCGCCTTCTTCCTCCCCACCGCTGAGGGTGCCGAGGAGAAGTTCGTGGTAGCCGAGACCATCGAGGAGGCCGTTGAGTTGGCTCGTAAAATGGAGGGTTATGAGAACATCACCGCCAGCGAGCTCCGTCAGGACGAGGATGCTCTCGACACCTGGTTCTCATCATGGTTGTGGCCCGTGTCATTGTTCGACGGCATCAACAACCCCGACAATGCTGAGCTCAACTACTACTATCCCACGGCCGACCTCGTGACAGGTCCGGATATCATCTTCTTCTGGGTGGCACGTATGATCATGGCTGGTTACGAGTATAAGGGCGACATGCCTTTCCGCAATGTATACTTCACCGGTATCGTGCGCGACAAGCTGGGCCGCAAGATGTCTAAGAGCCTCGGTAACTCGCCCGACCCACTCGACCTCATCGCTCAGTATGGTGCCGACGGTGTACGTATGGGTATGATGTTGTGCGCTCCTGCAGGTAACGACATCCTCTTCGATGACGCACTCTGCGAGCAGGGCCGTAACTTCAACAATAAGATTTGGAATGCCTTCCGTCTCGTCAAGGGTTGGAATGTAGATGCCTCTATTGCTCAGCCCGAGGCTGCACGCCTGGGCTGCCAGTGGTTCGACGCTATGCTTACCAAGACAGCTCTCGAGGTGGACGACCTCATGAGCAAGTATCGCTTGAGCGAGGCCCTGATGTCCGTCTACCGTCTTTTCTGGGACGAGTTCTCAAGCTGGTACCTCGAGATTGTGAAGCCTGCCTACGGTTGCGCTATCGACAAGCAGACCTACGACGCTACGCTCCATTATTTCGACGCACTGCTCCGCCTCCTCCATCCCTTCATGCCCTTCATCACCGAAGAGCTGTGGCAGGCTATCGAGGAGCGCAAGGCTGGAGAAAGCATCATGACACAGAGCGTGAAGATCTTTGCCGACAGCTACGACGAGCAGCTCATCGCCAATGTGGAGACCGCCAAGAGCATCATCAGTGGCGTGCGCACCATCCGCTTGCAGAAGAACATCGCACAGAAGGAATTGCTGACACTTGAGGTGGTAGAGACCCACCCCACCCCTCCCTGTGAGGGAGGGTGTACTGTCACCGCGGAGTCTCAAGTCCTCCCTCACAGGGAGGATTTAGGTGGGTCTGTTGCATGCGCCTCTATCATTCTCAAGATGGCCAACCTCGAAGCTATCAATGTAGTAGAAGCCAAGAGCGACGGTACCTCATCGTTCATGGTAGGCACCACCGAATATGCAGTGCCTCTGGGTAGCCTCATCGATGTAGAGGCTGAGGTGGCTAAGTTGCAGGCCGAGCTCACCTACCTTGAAGGCTTCCTCAACTCCGTGATGAAGAAGCTCTCCAACGAGCGTTTCGTAAGCAATGCTCCCGAGGCCGTTGTTGCCGCCGAGCGCAAGAAACAGGCCGATGCCGAGAGCAAGATTGCTGCGATTAAGGAGACTTTGGCTAAGTTGAAATAAGGCCTCCCCCTATCCCCCTCCCGAAGAGGGGGAACCCCAGAGCCTCAGATTGTAATAAATAAGATATTATGAATACAGACAACAATCACAACCGCGATGCCCGCAGTTCCTCCCCCCTCTGGGGGAGGTTAGGTGGGGGCCTCCTACTCTTGCTTGTTGTAATGATTGCCGCACTGGCTTTCCTCGGCATCCGCCTCAGCCAGGCCAACAAGGCCAATGAGGAGATGGTGCAGCTCTTCGAGTTGGAGAAGGCCGAGATGGAAGACGAGTACAGCACCTTCGCCACCCAGTACGACGAGATGCAGATACTCATCTCGAACGACTCGCTCGTAGCCCAGCTTGAGCGCGAAAAGCTGCGTACCCAGCAGCTTCTTGAGGAACTGCGTGCTACCAAGGCCAGCAACGCCGCTGAGATTGCTCGCCTGAAGAAGGAACTGAAGACCGTGCGTACTGTGATGCGCAGCTACGTGATACAGATCGACTCGCTCAATCAGGCCAATGAGAAATTGGTGAAAGAGAATACGCGCGTGCGTAATCAATACCAAGCTGCCACTAAACAGGTCGAGGTATTACAGGAAGAGGCCAAGAACCTTAGCGATAAGGTAACGCTTGCTTCGCAGCTCGATGCTACAGGCATAGCTATCCATCCCCGCAACAAGCGTGGAAAGGATACCTATAGTGTAAAGAACGTGGTGAAATTTGCGATAGACTTTACCATTGTGAAGAACATTACCGCCTCCACGGGAGAGCGTGTCATCTATGTGCGTATTGCCAAGCCTGATGGTATGGTGCTCACCAAGAATCCTAATCATACCTTTGCCTATGAGAATACAAAACTGGAATACAGCATCAAGAAAATCATAGAATACACCGGTGAGGAGCAGGACGTGACTGTTTATTGGGATGTAGAGGAGTTTCTCAGTGCTGGTGAATACACCGTATATCTCTTTTCCGATGGTGTGATGATAGGTGAGAAGAACTTTGTCTTGGAGTAGTCCTTGCAGATGGCAGTCACCTATAATATAATGAGAATAGCCTGCATGTGCAGGCTATTCTTTTTTTATATCATTTCAGGCCATATCGCGCAGTGCCACCCAGCGCCTCCTCGATGCGTATCAGCTGGTTGTACTTGGCCGTGCGGTCGCTACGGCTCATCGAACCCGTCTTTATCTGTCCCGCATTCACCGCTACGGCAATGTCGGCAATCGTGGTGTCCTCGGTCTCGCCCGAGCGGTGGCTGATGATGGTGGTGTAGCCATTGCGGCGGGCTAGTTCGATGGTGTCAAGTGTCTCGGTGAGCGTGCCTATCTGGTTCACCTTCACCAATACGCTGTTGGCACAGTGGCGCTCGATGCCCTTCTGCAGGTACTTTACATTGGTCACGAAGAGGTCATCGCCCACCAATTGACATCGGTCGCCAAGGCGTTCGGTGAGCATTGCCCAGCCCTCCCAGTCGTTCTCTGCCATACCGTCCTCGATAGAGTCGATGGGGTAAAACTCCACGAGTCGATCTAAGTAGTCGACCTGCTCCTCGGAGGTGCGCTTATGAGCCGTAGGCCCCTCAAACAGGGTGTAGTCATACACGCCCTCCTTGTAATACTCCGACGCTGCACAGTCCAGCGCCAACGTGATGTCCGCTCCCGGCTCATACCCTGCCCGCTTGATGGCCTCGACGAGGATGTCGAGCGCCTCTTCCGTACCGCCCAGTGCAGGGGCAAAGCCGCCCTCATCGCCTACGCCCGTGCTATAGCCACGCTTCTTGAGCACGCTTCTCAGCGCAGCGAACACCTCGGCACCCATCTGTACGGCTTGGCGCAGCGTGTGTGCCCCGATGGGGCGTATCATAAACTCCTGGAAGGCGATGGGCGCATCGGAGTGGCGCCCGCCATTGAGGAGGTTCATCATCGGCACGGGCATCACGTGAGCGTTCGCCCCGCCGATGTAGCGGTACAGCGGCATGCCGCACGCCTCGGCCGCAGCCCGCGCTATGGCCAGCGACACACCCAGTATGGCATTGGCACCGAGGTGACGCTTCGTGGGCGTACCGTCGAGCTCCAGCATCAGGCGGTCCAGGTTGCGCTGCTCATACACGTTGCATCCACGCAGCACGGGAGCTATGCGGTCATTGATGTTTGCCACCGCCTTCTCCACACCCTTACCGCCATAGCGGTGCTTGTCACCATCGCGCAACTCCAGCGCCTCGTTCTCCCCCGTAGAGGCTCCCGAAGGCACCGACGCACGGCCTACAATGCCATTCTCCAATATCACCTCGGCCTCCACCGTAGGGTTGCCGCGCGAGTCGAGGATCTCCCGCCCTCGGATATCTGCTATTCTCATATTTTTGTTTCTTGTTATGGTTTATACTTTAGTAGTAACAAACGGGCGAAATATAAAGTTTCTTGGACGAGCTAAGTGCTAAGGCAGGTCTTGTATATTTCTCTGCGTGTGTAGTCTACCTTCGTAATCTATTGCAAAGGTAGGCATAATGTTGTGACATCAGCAAACGACCCAATCAATAGCCTTATAGAGGTTGTCTATAACGAGGAATAAGGCTTTGCTATTGGCGTTGTGCTTTTTCAAACTTTTTCAAGGGCTTGAAAAAAGTTTTTCAACATAGTGACAAGAAATTTTCACAGGCTTGGAAAAGTTTTGTCAATGCAGTTTGAAAAAACAGTCTGAAGGGCTATAAACTATAGCAAGAAATGTATGTCTATTTCAGATAGATTGTAAGTCAATCTTCATCGTACGTACTTGCTTGAGGAGAGCCGGGAGAGCATTGACCACAACGGCATAGATTTCCTCTTCATCCACACGATGATATTCGTGTGGTATTCATACCAGTATCAAGTCTCGTTGAATCTCTTTTCCAAAGATAGTACCTGCGAGTTGCTTGCGGTAGCGCACCACATCGACACGACAGCCGAAGAGAGCCTCCAACTCAGCCTTCATGCGTGAACGGAGCAGGAGGTTGGGCTCGCCCTCGTACACGACATCGATATCGCTCTCCTCACGTTGTTCACCACGTGCCGCAGAGCCAAATATGCCGATGCGAGTCACCCCATACTTGCTTACGGCTGTAGGCTTGTACTGGCTGAGCAGATGCAGTATTTCTGTTTTTGATTTCATAGGTAGGCCTCCATCTATGTGGTTCATCATTGCAAAAGTAATGATTGCGAGGTGAAAAACAAAGAAAACCGTAGTTTTTCTCAACTTTCACCGATGAAATTTGGCTTTTCCACTCAATAATACTAAATTCGCCCGACATTAATCAAAAATAAGTATTAACGAAAAACGAATTGCCTATGAAGTAAATCCGGACAGACGCTTTCGCGAAGGTTTGTGATGCGAAGCATTACTGCTTTCAAGGCTTAAATTAAGCCAAATAAAAACAAATCATTAATCCGAAAAGCGTACTATCCGTTCTTGATAAATAGATTTGGAGCTTTTGGCTCTTGTTCTCTCTATCTTGAATACCGCCAATTTTCACACGTGAGAACAAGCAGACTGAAAGTTCGCACCTATAGGGTGTGGACTATTCTGTGCTTGTTACGTGTAAGGTCACTTGGCGGTAACCTAAGATAGAGGCGAGTAACGGATGGTTTCACGCCTTTTCTATTTTCTAAAGATTATCAAAATGACAAAGTTAAAGTATTTACACAGACTTTTTATCCTGTTTTTTATGGGATGTACAATGTGCGCCTTACAGGCATGTAGTGACAATAATGAAGAAGAAATTCTCTCCGATTTGGTGGGTACTTGGTATGGTTATAATGAAAGTGGTGGAAGAGAAACGAATGTGACGATTACTTTCAAGAGTGATAAAACTGGCACTATGATAAGGAGTTCGTATGGTAGCACTGGTTTTAGGAGCGAACAAAGATATTTTTTTACTTATTCGGTAAATGGTAAAACAATTCAATGCGACGGACATCATGTAGGGGCGTATTCCGATGGTGAGGTAGTAAATGAACCATATAGTGCAACTTTCACTTATGATAACGGGAAACTTACTGGAGGCACATTCAGAGACATAAAAACCTTCAGTAAAAAATAAAGCACTCTGTCGAGGGTGTCAAAACTCATTTCGTTACGGCGGATGAAGAACATCCGCCGTTTCTTAGTATTGGGATTTCCCGTCACGGCGGATATACCCTATCCGCCGTATTTGAGCATCAGGGTCTCTGACCCGGGAGAATAAAACAAAATCCACAGAAGGTTTTCGAAGAATAGGCGCAGTCGTACTTCGAAGGCCTTCTGTGGATTTATGTCCTTATCATCCCTTATTCGTTTGCCTTTCCCTTCGGCTTTTTCGTCAAGGTTGCCGCCTTCGGACTTTTAGCTAAGGCTGCCGCCTTCGGCCGGCGACCTAAAGGTTCATTGATTAATCAAGCTTACCACCACCTTGACTTCGTCGAGCTTGTTCACGCTGACTTCGTCTTCCTCCTTCTTGCTAGGCATAACAAAAGTAAACTTTTATTCTGCTCTTGCTTCGTGCGTCGGTTCGGCATAGCTCATGCAAGCATGGCTCTGCGCTCACTTAGTCACAACCTTGACCATCACATCTTTTCTTGCAGCCTTTACAACTTGAATTCTCTAAAGTTAATAATGCCGTCGTGCGAAGTGTCTAATTGTTCTGCTCCCGAGTAGATGACAGCAGAGCGAGTAAGGCGTTCACCCAAAAGCTTGCTCAGATAGTGTAGTCCACCAAGGAATTCTCGTGTGAAGGTTTGCGAAGATTTTATCTCATAACCTTCATATTGGTAACCTCGCTGAAGGAGCAAATCCACTTCGTGCTGAGAACTGTCGCGGTAGAAATAGAGTGTAGGCTCTTTGCCTCGATTGCAGAGTTGCTTATAGGCTTCGGCTACAACGAAGTTTTCAAAGATGGCTCCACGAAGTGGATGGGTAGCCAACTGCTGCTCATTCTCTATGCCAAGTAGGTAACAAAGCAGCCCTGTGTCGAAGAAGTAGAGTTTGGGAGCCTTGATGAGGCGCTTGCCTATATTCTCATAGAAAGGGGGAAGCGTGAAGGTGATATACGAGGCGGTGAGTATGGAGAGCCAGGACTGTATGGTCTTGACACTAACACCTACCGCATTGGAGAGCGCTGAGGCGTTGAACTCTGTACCCACTCTTCCTGCAGAAAGACGAATAAAAGTTTGGAAATCACGCAAATTGGTAACATTAACAATGCGTCGTACATCTCGTTCTACGTAGGTGGCATAGTAATTGGGGTAGAGCAGATGACGAGGTTGAGCATTGCCCCAAATAGCAGGATAACTTCCATTAAGTATTAGGGTGTCTGTACTGATGTTAGAAACGTCTCCCAGTTCTTGCAACGAAAGGGGGAGCAGCGTCAGGACTGCTGCACGCCCAGCTAATGATTGAGTAATACTTTCCAATAAGCTAAAATTGCTGCTACCGGTAATAATGTATCGTCGCTCGGGATTGGCATCAGACACAACCTGAAGGTATGAGAACAACTCGGGAAAGTTTTGAGCCTCATCAATAATAACCCCTGATGTATATGCCGCAAGAAAGGCTTTGGGATCTATAGAGGCCTGTTCTCGCACGGACATATCTTCCAAGTTAACATACTCGTAGTCTGGAAACAGTTGTTTGCAGAGCGTTGTCTTTCCCGACTGGCGTGGACCGGTGATTGTGATTACCTTGAAATAGGGAACCATATCCCTTACTACTTGCTCTATTTGTCTTTTAATTAGGCTCATAAGATTATTCATGCAGATTTGGAGTCACATTCCAAATCTGCACAAAAGTATGTCTTTTCTTTGACTCTCACAAGTTTAAGGGCAAAAAACTTTGGTATCCCAACAGATACTTAAAGTCTTCATCCTTGCTCTCTCTCCGCCCAACCCCCAAGTCAGACGAAAAGAACGCAGCCACGAGGCATTAGGAAAATGCAAGAAGTAAGCGGAGGATAGGGATCCGATGACAATCTGCTAAGAAAACGGGAAAGCCTGTACCTCCGATTCCGATACCGCGTAAGCAAATCGTAGGATTTGTCTACCAATATGCTATGAAAATTTTGTACAGATTTTCGAGCGTTTCGTTCAAGACTTAGCACCATAGCACATCAGGACATCTCCATACCCACAAATTCTGCAGAAGGTTTTCGAAGCATAGGCACAGACGTACTTCGAAGACCTTCTGTAGATTTTATGGTCTTGATTCTCTTGCTTGTCCACTACATCTTGCGCATGCAAAAGTATTTATTTCTTAATCTCTTTTACCATTTGTTTTGCCTCTTTATGGCCCTGCTTGGCGGCCAATTTACACCATTTGAGTGCTTCAGAGTTATTTTTCTCCACTCCCCGACCATGGTAGTAACATAGCCCTAAGTTATACTGGCCATGAGGATTTCCTTGCTCAGCTGCTTGACGATACCAGCGAACAGCTCTCTCCATTGCAACCGGCGTGGAATATCCGAACTCGTAACATAGTCCGCACCTATTTTGTGCTGACACAACACCATCTTCGGCAAGTGTTTCTAACTCTCTGAAAGCTGGCTTATGGTCCGACTGAGCTGCTAAGAAAAAATGATATGAAGCAGCATCTAAATCCTGTAGACAAAGTTCCCCCAGTTTGGCATACAAACCTACCTGGTAGATGGCTTCTACGTTGCCCTTCTTTGCCGCCTTTGTGTAATATTTTAAGGCCTTTTGTTCATTTTGCTCCATCCCATTGCTGCCATAGCGATAATCCCACGCCAATTTACATATCTGCTCAGCTTTGGCTGCCTGATGCTGCGAAAAAAGAGGGCTTTTGCTGTATTTAAAGAGGATAAGTAAAATCGCGATTAATAGGAGTTGAGGTGCTTTCAATAAGCAAAGACAGAATAAACCGAAAATCTTTACAAAGGGCCAAGTTATAACATTCCAAATTTTCTTTCCGAAGCCTTCCTGTTTTATAGTTTTTTCGCTGTTATCTGTTTTTGTTTTCATAACTAATCATTAATATATTTTTTCCTGTTATTCATTTGTGTTCATATTTGCTCAGCCGAAGAGGATGCGGAAGGCCTCTTCGACCTTGCGCACGGGGCTGATCTCAATGCCGAAGCGGGTGGGGTCGAGGCCTAGCATGTTGTGCTTGGGAACGATAATCTGCTTGAATCCTAATTTCTCGGCCTCGGCAATGCGCTGCTCGATGCGGCTCACGGGGCGTATCTCGCCCGATAGGCCTACCTCGCCGGCCATGCACACGGTGGGCTCAATCTCGGTGTCCATATTGCTCGACAGGATGGCGCTGATGACGCTGAGGTCTATGGCGGGGTCGTTGACGCGGAGACCTCCGGCAATGTTGAGGAACACATCCTTCTGTGCCAGCTTGAAGCCTACACGCTTCTCGAGCACGGCCAAGAGCATGTTCATGCGGCGCAGGTCAAATCCTGTGGCCGAGCGCTGCGGGGTGCCGTAGGCGGCGGTGCTCACGAGGGCTTGTGTCTCGATGAGGAAGGGGCGTATGCCCTCGATGGCCGAGGCGATGGCGATGCCGCTCATACCCTCGTGGCGGTCGGTGAGGAGCAGCTCCGAGGGATTGCTCACCTGGCGCAGGCCGTCGCCACGCATCTCGTAGATGCCCAGCTCGGCGGTGCTGCCGAAGCGGTTCTTGATGCCGCGCAGGATGCGGTACATGTAGTGCTGGTCACCCTCGAACTGGAGCACGCAGTCGACAATGTGTTCCAATATCTTGGGGCCGGCGATACTGCCCTCCTTGTTGATGTGGCCAATGAGGATGGTGGGGATATTGCTCTCCTTGGTAAACTTGAGCAGTGATGCGGCACACTCACGTATCTGTACGATGCTGCCGGGTGATGAGTCGGCGGTCTCTGTCGAGATAGTCTGTATGGAGTCGATGACGATGATGTCGGGCTGCGTCTCCTTGATGTGGGCATATATCTTCTCCAGTGAGGTCTCGCATACGATGAGCAGATTGGTGTCACCGTGGGCTATGCGGTCGGCACGGAGCTTGAGCTGTCGGGCGCTCTCCTCGCCCGACACGTAGAGCACGCGCTGCTCAGGCATACGCAATACGGTCTGCAATATGAGTGTGCTCTTGCCTATGCCAGGCTCGCCACCGAGGAGGATGAGTGAGCCGGGCACCAGTCCGCCACCGAGCACGCGGTTGAGCTCCTCATCGTGCATGTCGATACGGGGTTCCTCGCCTGTGGCTATCTCCTCGAGGCGCACGGGACGTGCCTTTTCGAAGGTGAAGCCCGGTGCCGCGCGCTTCTCTGCCGCTGCCGGGCGCACCACCTGCTCCTTCATTGTATTCCACTGACCACACGAGGGGCATCGGCCTGCCCACTTGGGTGAGTCGTACCCGCACTCGGTACATACGTATGCAATCTTTTCCTTAGCCATGTTCTTTTGTATAAATGGTGGTGCGAAGATAGTGAAAAAATAGATGAAACGGGGAGTGTTGTTTGATTTTTATCATAGTTTCCGTATATTTGCATCAGAAGTGGAATATTTATATCTATTACCATGAGAAAGTTATTTACCACCTTGCTATGTTTTTTGAGTATCATCGCTGTGGCTCAAGTATCGTTCGGTACCGCGGAAATGTTTAACGACGGATGGCGCTTCGTTCTTGCCGATGATAGCGCGGCCATCGCTTCCGATTATGATGACAATCGATGGAGGAGTCTCACGCTTCCTCACGACTGGAGTGTCGAGAGTGCGCCCTCGCAAGCCCTGGCGAGCTGCACGGGCTACCTGCCCGGTGGCATAGGGTGGTATCGCAAGACGTTCCGCATCACCGATGACGCTGCCCGGCACTATATCTACTTCGAAGGGGTGTATAACCGTAGCGATGTCTACATCAACGGACATCATCTGGGGCATCGCCCCAACGGCTATGTGTCGTTCATGTATGACCTGACGCCTTATCTCAATAAGGAGGGCGACAATGTGCTGGCCGTACGTGTGGACCACAGCCGCTATGCCGACTCGCGTTGGTATACGGGCTCAGGCATCTATCGCGATGTATATCTCGTGGCTGCTCCTGAGGTGCATCTGTCACAATGGGGTGTGGCATACCGGGCAACGAAGCTCACCGACCGTAGTGCTACGGTGGAGGTAGATGTAGTGGTAGATAACCATACCGCACAGCCTCAGAAGGTGCAAGCACGCATCACGATGCTCGATGCCGAGGGCAAGCAGGTGGCAACGACAACGAAGAATGCCGTTGTTGCTGCCGAGGAACTTAATTGTCGGTTGTCGGTTGTCAGTTGTCAGCTAAAGAATCCCCATCGTTGGAATATCGAGGATCCTTACCTCTATACCTTAAAGGTCGAACTGCTTGCCGAGGGTAGGGTGGTGGATGCTACCGAGGTGCGGGCCGGACTGCGCACACTGGAGTTCAGTGCCGACAAGGGCTTTGCTCTCAACGGCAAGAATATGAAGGTCAAGGGCGTATGCTTGCACCATGATGCCGGTGTGTTGGGTGCCGTAGTGCCGCCCGAGGTGTGGCGCCGTCGTATCGAACAGCTCAAGGCTATGGGGGCCAATGCTATACGCATGAGCCACAATCCGCAAGCTCCCATCGTGTATGACCTGTGTGATGAACTCGGTATGCTCGTGATGGACGAGGGTAGCGACGAGTGGGAGTTTCCCAAGCGCAAGTGGATAAAGGGATGGAACAAGGGTGAACCGGGCTACGAGGGCACGTACGACTTCTTTGAGGAGTGGATAGAGCGCGACATCACCGACATCGTGCGCCGCGACCGCAATCACCCGAGCGTGTTCCTCTGGAGCGTGGGCAATGAGGTGGACTATCCCAATGACCCCTATTCGCACCCCGTGCTCGACGGCAGCAGCATCAGTCAGCCCATGTTTGGCGGCTACGACCCCGAGCGGCCCCATGCCGAGCGCATAGGTAAGATTGCCAAGCGACTGGCGGCCTGCATACGTGCCGTAGACTCTTCGCGTCCTGTGACTGGAGCTCTTGCTGGCGTGGTGATGAGCAATGAGACGGAATATCCCGAGGCGGTGGACGTGGTGGGCTACAACTACACCGAGGACCGCTACGACAAGGACCACAAGACATACCCCGACCGCATCATCTACGGCAGTGAGACGCGTAGCGACTTCGGCGCATGGAAAGCCGTGCGCGATAAGGAGCATATCTTCGGACAGTTCATTTGGACGGGTACCGACTATTTAGGCGAGTCGGGTGCATGGCCTTCGCGAGGTCTGCATACGGGGTTGCTCAACTTTGCCAACTATCCCAAGCCGCGTGGTAAGTTCCGTGAGGCGCTGTGGAGCGACACTCCGATGATTTATATCGGGACCTACCGCCGTGGCCGCGGTCGTTGGGGCGACCACCTCTCCATCGACGCTTTCGACTCATGGAACTATCGTGACGGACAGCTGATACGTGTGGTGTGCTACACCAATACCGCGCAGGCGCAACTGAAACTCAACGATGAGATTATCGGTGAGATGCGTCCCTACGATGACCATACAGGCATCGTATACTGGGATGTTCCATACGTCCCAGGTACACTTACTGCCGAGGGCTACGATGCCGAAGGCAAGCTGCAGGCGACATATACCATACAGACGAGCGGCCGCCCCTATCGTTTGCGTGCTACGCTGATAGAGACGGCTTCGGAACTCCCCTTGCAGCAGGGTGTCCCGCGTACGCATCAAGTACGGGTAGAGGTGCTCGACGAGAATGATGTGGTGGTGAAGCTGGCCGACAATATCATTACCTGCCAGATGGAGGGCGAGGGACATCTGCTCGGATTGGAAAACTCCGACAATGGCGATATGAGTCACCCGAAGGCACGCAGCCGACGCGTATTCCAAGGCTATCTTGTAGCCTATGTGCAGACTGCAGGGGATTGCGACAAACCTGTCAGGCTCACCTTCTCATCGCCGTTGCTCGAGGATGCGGTGATGGAGATAGTTCCTTGAGAAGTCGATTCATGCTATTATCTGAAGTCCTTCAACTGTATCTGCAAACGCTGGCGGGTGAAGAAGATGCGGCTCTTGACCGTGCCGAGTGGCAATGACAACTTCTCGGCAATCTCGCGGTACTTGAATCCCGATACGTGCATGGCAAAGGGCACTCGGTACTCCTTAGGGAGTGCGTTCACGGCACGGCGTATCTCCTTGGTGTCGTAGGCGCTCTCGGTACTTTCGAAGCCTGCATCCTGTGGCAGGGAGAGGTGGAAGAGGTTGTCGGTGCGGTCTACGAAGGTCTGGTCACGCACGGTCTTGCGATAGTTGTTGATAAAGATGTTGCGCATGATGGTGTATACCCATCCCTTGAAGTTCGTATCGGGGGTATACTTGTCGCGGTTGTCAAGTGCCTTGAGCGAGGTCTCCTGAAGGAGGTCGTTAGCCTCCTCTCTGTCCATTGTCAACTTGTAGGCATAACGCAAGAGTTCGTCCTGTACTGCGATGAGGTCTCGGTTGAAGGTGTCGTTCATAATTACTTTTTTTAGTGGTTACTGAAACTGCAGCAAAAGTAATCATCGGTATATCTCTCCAAGGGATAAAAATATCCTTTTATGAGGGGATAAACTGACAAATGAACGATACCCCCCTGTGTTTTGATAGTTTACAGGCTGTTGGGTATGAAAAAAGAGAGGATACGCAATCACCGTACCCCCTCTTTTTATAGGATTATGTAACTTTATGAGTTACTTGATTTGTACTTTAATGTTGTATTGCCCGATCTTCACGTTGACTATGCTACCTTCTGGAAGGTTAGTCTCGATGGCAACGGAACGATTGATTGCTGTAGCAGTGGCAATCTGTCGACCTACAGTGTCGTATATATATACAGCAGCTCCCTTGGCGATTCCTTCAACGACAATTACACCGTCCTGGCTCTGTACCGATAGGGTGGTGTCGGTAGTATTGAGAATTCCTGTGTTTTCTTTTTTTACAGTCACTTTGCATGCAGCTGTTAGACCGCTGCCATCGTTTGCGGTTGCAGTGATGGTAGTACTGCCTTCGGCAACAGCCTTCACCGTTCCGTTTTCGTTTACTGTGGCTACTGTGGTATTGCTACTGCTCCATGTGACGGTGCGGTCGGTAGCAAATATAGGAGCAGTCTCTACGGTGAGGACAATCGACTCACCTTCATAGAGTGTGGCTTCTTCCTTATCTACGGTTAGGCTTGTGAGAGGCTCATTGGTGAGGCTGATGGTGCGCACTCGTTGAAGCAGCCAAGTGGTGTTGGCACTGGTACTCAGCTCGGCAACCTTGGATGCAGTCATGTACCAGTCTCCCTCGGCTGCAGAGATTATCAATCCGGTGTAGTCTTCATTGAGAGTGATGGCATAGTCGATTGTGCTCTCGCTTTTCTTGTTGGCATAAAGCTTATTGCCAGAGGCGGTGATAGGCAATCCTGTGGCATAATTATAAATGGCGTATGTGCCTTCTGTGTTGCCTTCTGTGAAGTAGAACCAATAGTTGAAATTATTCGTATCATCGAGAGTGCCGCTGGCAATGCGTCCCTTGTCTGTACGTCCTGCAGATTTGTGGTATGCACACTCTCGGTTATCGGTACGTTGCATATAGTATACAATGATCTGTTCAGAAGTACTGATCTCGGGTAATGAGAATGGGTTATCTTCCAGTCGGAGCATCCATTTTGCATTGTTGCCAGTCTGTTCTCCTGCTTGAATACGGTTGGTTGAACTGTTATTGTAGAGGTTGAGGCCTTCAGTATTAGCATGTTGGATGAAGAATTCTCCCGGTGCATCGGGTATAAGTTTGAAGGGGACCGCTTCTGCTATGTTGCTTGATGCAGCCTTTGCACGCTGTCCCTTCTGCATTACCGAAATATAGTTACCCGTCTCGCGATTCTGCAGATAATAGGTTCCCGCCTCTTCGGCTGTTACAATTCTCCATTGTGCATCGTCTGTTACTTCTGTCAGTATCGAGGTGTTGAGGCCCGCAGTAACGGAGCCCATGTAACGGTTCTCGTTGCTACTTAGGGTGATGGAATAGAAACATTCAGGCATGAAAGGAATGCGCGCATCGTAGTTCCCGTGTAGGGTTACTATTGCTGTGTTCAGTTGGATTGCCCATGCACCATAGGTCTGTTCGCTTTGGTCATTGTTTTGAATGACATATTCGATTTTACTGATAAGTTCGTTCAACGTAGCGACAAAGTCAGGTTTGAAGAAACCTACTTTCATGCCAGTGGCATCACTTTTTGCTGCATATTCTTTGGCTAAAGCAAGTGTCTCTTCTAAAATGGCCAGCTGTTGGCTTTCTGTTCCGCCTTCTGCAAGACTTTTTATGACCACATCTGTACCATCGGCTTGGGCTGCTACAACAATGATGTTGTGCATTTCGTATTCTTTAGGGATTGTGAAGGTGTAGCGGTTAGAACCACAGATGAGTGTGCTGTCTGTTTGGGTGTAAACTTTGAATCCTACGGCTCCGGTACCATTTGAAATAGTTATTGTGACGCCTTCTTTGTCGTAGATATAGCCTTCAGCTTTAACTGTCGTGTCCATATAGTCTGTATAGTGACCCACATCGCCAGCTTCGCCTACACGTACGGCTGTGCCGTGGTGTAGCTTGTTCCCCGTGCCCCCATCAGTACGCGGAATGGACTTTATGCGGTCTTCGATGAAGATAATGGAGGGAGCCTTGGGATATTGTGCTGCATGGGCGAGGAACTCGTCCACATCTTTTTGGCGGGTAGTGAGGTAGAAATCACCGTAGTCACCGATGTGCTGCTTGTCGGTAATCTCCAAATAACCCCAGAAACGGAAGAACTCTGAGAGGTCCATCTGTGCCACATCGCAGCAAGCCTTGGCGAAGAGCAGAAGGTCTTCGTTGCCATATACATAGTTGGCATAGTATTTCGGGTTACGGGCTTTCATCGGAGTGGCGCGCATAGCTTGGAGTACTCGAGGATAGAACGTGGTATCTACTTTGGCCTCATGGAAATAGAGATAGAGCTGCCAGAATGAGCGCATGGTACTGGCTCCATCGCGCAGGATATAGGGTTTGTGGTCGGCAAAGTCCTTGAAAATTTCATCGTTGGCACTACCGCGTGAGGTATATCGGCCCAACTTGTTAAGTGTGAGGTTGGAGAAGAAGTTGTTGCTCACCTCCGAGGTACCTACCGATTGGATTGCAGCTTGATGCACATGTCCGTTCTCATGGGCAGGTCCCCAGCAGTTGTCGGCATTGCTCATCATGCGTTCGTAGGGAAGCAGATTGCCGATGTATGAATCGAGGTACTGTGTGCGGTAATCTGTGGCAGATTGATAACCCGAAGTGAGTGAAATCGCACAACCGAGATTGTTGAACTTTGTGAGGCGCACATCCTCGATGCCGAGCATGTCTTGTTGCCAACGGGTCATGTCGTCCCACCAGCCTATAGCATCGGTAATGGTGTTGGGGCAGAACTGTTTCATGTATTTGCGGCTCATGTGGAACATGATACGTTCGCCTTTCACCTGGAATACATCGGCAGTGGCGAGATTGGTCATCATATCCACCCAGTCGGCATCGGTGTGTACACTCTTGTCCCAATATCCGTTGACTACGCCTTCTTCAATGTGTATCTTCAGCTCAGGATAGTCGGTAATAAGCACATCACTCTCCATTGAAGTATTGCCTATATATTGTATGAAGATATTGGAGTAATCCTGTACGGTTGGCACCATATTGAGGCCTTTCTTCAGGTCGTATGTTTTGCCTTGAATGGCTGAACCGGTAATGACCTCTGCCTGCAATGTGGCTCCTTCGGGGATGTTGCTGTTGACAAAAACGTAGAGCACATCGCCTGCTGTACCATAGATGCCTGTAGGATTGTTGATACGGCTATATTTCTTGGTGTACAGCACCTCGGCCCAATAATCAGGATCGCTATACGCCTTATAGCTGCGTATGCGGAACTCCTTTTCGCGGTGTCCCCATGTGTCATTCTTGATTTTTATGGCCATTTCTTGCAAGGGGGTGGGGAGGGCACTCATTGCAGTGCGTAGCTCATCATCGCTCATGGCTGCATAAGAGGCTTGCAATTCGGTGCATGCTGTGTCGGCAAAGAAGGTGGGCAACAGTGCGTTGTACTCGTCTACATAGTTCATCAATTCGAGTTTGGCCTGGTACCCCTCGTAGTGTTCATTGAAAGCTGTCTGCTGCAATGAAATGGCTTCGGATGAGACATTTACTTCTTCGAACTGCCATTGTGATGATTCGTTGTCTTTATCCCACCAACGTACAATATTGTTACTTCCATCAAGGTGAAGATAGGCTCCTGTTGTTTGTCCGATAGCATATTGTGTTCCGCTTATAGGAGTAATATACATTACCGCTTTTTCGGTGCCGGTCGGGTATATTTGTGTCGATTGGCTGGAACAATGGTTCATGTATTGTCCCGAATAGGCGTTCTGAATCAGATAGCCGCTGCCACTTTCTTCCAAGATCCATAATTGCTTGAAGTCATCGTCGCCAGCAGCATCGACCGAAGCTGTCTGACGAGCTATGCAGTCTTCGCCAATCACCTTCTCTGATTTTACATTGTGTATGCGATACACCTTTCCTGTCTCAGGCGTTGTGTATGTTGCATAAAGGGGGCTTGTCCCGATTAAGAGGAACAGGCATGTCATCATGGTTAGATTCTTTTTCATGTCTTGCGCTTTTTCAATGTTGTTTTACTTTGTTAGGTTGGTAAAGATTTTAGAATTGATAAATAGATAAATAAATGTGTTTATATATATGCTATCGTTGACTACATTTGTTTCATCACTACACCTTGTGGTGTGATACCTTCAGCGCTGATTTGGAATTGCTTGCTATATCCGTTGTTGTAGAACAGGATTTCGGCTTTGCCTTCGGTATCGGTTGTGAGTGAGGGGTTCCAGTAGAGTGTACGGCGATAGTCCACATCGCCTTTGATGGGTCCGTCGGGGTATTCAGGTGCATAGAACTCCGTTTTGGGGGTGTATCCTCTGAAAGTGGTCTGTCGTTGGCCTTTGGCTTGAACACGGCGCAGTGTCTTGGGATGCATGGCGATGTCTATCACGTAGAGACCGGGTAGAAGGGTAATGTCATCAAGCTTTTTTGTTTCTTTCAGCTCTTGTATGAGTTCAACAGAGAATGCAATGCCGTCTTTTACAAAAGGTATTGACATGTATTCGAAGGGACTGTCATATACAATGATGGATTTTACATCTTCCATGTCAATATCGAATCCGGGAGTATAGCTTGCTTTCATCCACTGGCTGTTCTCATCGTGCAGATACCACAGTACGCGACGATTGTTGATGGGGCACTGTTCGAGAGTCCACGCCATCACCTCATCGCGGGTGGTCAGATTTTCGGGTATCACACCGTCGTATCGGCTGAAGTCAATGTTGTATCCTTTCTCCTTCAGGTAGTCGCGTACCATATAGGTATATTTCCCTTGGTCAAGGTGAAACTCGGTGTCCTCCTCTGCGTTGTATGCCTTGAAAGTGAGGAAGTCTACATACATCTTCCGGCCATGCACATCCACATTGTCAAGCAGGAAAATGCTGTCGGGATTGGCTTGCAGGAACGGGTCTTTGCTCTGCGTCTTAAGTTGAAGATTGTCGGTTGTTATATGATGGGGAAGGTAGGTGTCAGCAGAGGTGTAGGCACGTACTGCAGGACGCGAAGCACGGTCGAGTCGCATACGGCAGTCGATGTTATGGTGCTCTTCTGTTCCTGGCTCTCCTTTGGTTACCGACAGGAACATATCCCACTTGTCGTAAAACTCTTCCGCTACAAAGCCGAAACTGCCGTTCTGGTCGGTAGTGACGATAGTCTCCTGCTTCTGTGAGCGGTCGGGAGAGTAGAGTGTCATCTTCACGGTAGCCCCCTCGATGGGTTTGTCGCGCATGCGGCCCAATACGTAGCCGTCGACGACTAATCCGTCTTCCACGTAGTGCTTGATGTAGAAGGGTTCTACGCGCGCCATCTGTGCCCAGTTGTAGCGGGTCCAGCCCTGTGTCATCATCAGCAGGTCGAGTGCCCGGGCGTGCTCGGTGTCGTTGCTCTCAAAGTAATACTCCGGGTTGTGGATGTAGCCCTTGAGCTCCGAGGAGAGCAGCATATTGGTGTAGATGTTGTCGGCGTATGCCGTGCCGAGGTTCTGCTGGTCGCGTACGGCGATCGATAGGGTGGCAGGCAGGGGAGAGCCATCGGGAGCCGTAGTCTGTATGTTCATCTTTACCGGAGCGAAGGGCTCGTATTGTGCTTCCGATGCCGTCACGGCTATGCCTCCGGCCTCTATGCCGTTGTTGACGAAGAGGTGACGCTGGGCATATACCTTTCCCTCGGCATTGAACAGGGTGAGTTGGTGTACGCCTGTGGAGAGTTTCTCTTTGGGGATGATGAATGAGGCTGTGCCTCCTCGTACCGACAGGGTGTCGAAGTAGCTCACCGATCCGCGGCAGATGAGTGTCATACCCAACTGTTCGTCGGGACAGCCGGCATAGCCCGTGAGGCGTCCGCGCAGCTGTCCGGGACGGAGATTGTCGGCCATGAGTGTGTAGGCCTTGTCGGTGGGCTCGGGGAGGCGGAAAGTATATTTCTTGCCTTCATGGGTGAACGTGGCGGTATACTGTTTCTTTCCCGGCGTGAGGGTGAACTGCCCCATGCCGTCGTGCAGGGTCGATAGTGCGATGGGGGCTTGTCCCTCTGCGGTTTTCAGCTCTCCGCTCACGGCTACCCCTTGGCCGTTGGCATTGATAGCCTTGAAGGCAATACGGCAGGGCGTGCCCATTACCAAGTGTCCTCCTTCGGGATAGAAGGTCACCGAGAGGTCTTTCGCCTTTTCTGCTTTGGGGCGTTGCATGTCGTAGGGGTTATCCCACGGACGCACCACGGGGTTGTTATAGTCGCCATCCTTTTCGGGCATCTCGTATACGGGGAATACGCGGGAGAATACACCGGCATCGTCAAAGTTGAGCATGGTGCGGGTATAGGCTCTCACCTCGTAGAATCCGCTGGGCAGAGCCGTTACGCCACGTAGGGCACGGGCCTCTTCGGTCGATACGTCCACCAAGGGGAGTGAGCCACTGGCTTGGCCGTTTTCGACCTTTAGCTTTAGCTGCTTCAGCACCACGCCATTGGGCGAGAGCAGTTCTACATAGAGCACTTTGCTCTGTGCCGGTGTCTGGGTGGAGGCGTTCACCACGTAGGCTGAGAACCAGATCACATCACCTTGGAAGTATGCTGTATTGTCGAAGTGCAGATATACCTTCTCCTGTGGACATATTTGGCTGAACTGATAGGCGTTCTGTACGTGTGACACCAGTGCTTGGAAAGGGGTGAGCTGTTGTGCCGATAGAGTGGTGGCACCGGCAATCAACCATGTGATAATCAAGGCGTATTTCTTCATCTTATAGATATTTTTAGCAAAGGTAGTGCTTTTTGTGGGAATAACGCATTTGTTTTTCTTGTTTTTTGATATAGATGCCATCTATTGGACAATGGATTATAAGAAACTGTTTCAAACAACTTCTAAATAAACTTTGTTTATTTGCTTGCATTTTCGCTCGGCTTGCACTAATTTTAATTTGCTTTGCAAACAGAAATTAGGCTGCGCCTTGGAAAGTTGCAAGTAACTTGCATTTTCGCTCGGCTTGCACTAATTTTCGCTTGCTCTGCAAACAGAAATTAGGCTGCGCCTTGGAAAGTAGCAAGTAAACTTGCATTTTCGTTCGGCTTGCACTAATTTTAATTTGCTTTGCAAACAGAAATTAGGCTGCGCCTTGGAAAGTTGCAAGTAAACTTGCATTTTCGCTCGGCTTGCACTAATTTTAATTTGCTTTGCAAACAGAAATTAGGCTGCGCCTTGGAAAGTTGCAAGTAAACTTGCATTTTCGCTCGGCTTGCACTAATTTTGTGCCCTATGAGAAATGTCTATTACAAATATAATGAGAAAACCAAGACTTATGTGCGCGTATATCCCAATCTGCGCAGTCGCTTGCTCACTTATTTGCGTAATGCATTGATGTTTGTTCTGTTGGGTGCGTCGGGGTATTTTATCTCGTTGTTGATTTTGGGAACCCCCGAAAGTGCCGATGACCTGCGTACAGAGAATGCCCGTTTGTTGAGCCAGTATGTGGTGCTTTCCCAACGTATGGATGAGGCTATGGCGGTGATGGAAGATATTCGTCAGCGTGATGATAATCTGTATCGTGTGATGTTCATGGCCGATCCTGTGTCAGGTGATGTGCGCAATGCCAACTATGCCGGGACCAATCGTTATGAGGAATATGAGGATATGGACAATGCCGAACTGGTTATTGCCACTACGCAGAAGTTGGATGTCCTTTCCCGGCAGCTTTATATACAGTCGCAGTCATTTGATGAGATTGTGGAGTTTTATCGCAACCATGAAGATATGCTGTCGCATTTGCCGGCGATACAGCCTGTGGCCAACAAGGACCTCAAGCGTACTGCATCGGGTTACGGATACCGTATACATCCCATATACCAGACCCGTATCTTCCACAAAGGGATGGATTTTGCGTGTGATAGGGGGACTCCGGTATATGCTACTGCTGATGGAGTGGTCAAGAATGCCCGCTACGAAAAGGGCTACGGATATATTGTAACCATTGACCACGGTTATGGCTATGAGACACGCTATGCACACTTGAAAAGTTTCAATGTGAAGAAAGGGCAGCGCGTGGTACGTGGCGAGACCATTGCTCTCTCTGGGAATAGTGGCCGTTCTACGGGACCTCATGTGCATTACGAAGTGTTGCAGCGCGGTCGCCCGGTAAATCCTGCTCATTATTATTTCATGGACCTCGATGCAGACCAGTACGATGAGATGATACGTATGGCCGAGAATCATGGAAAGGTGTTTGACTAATGTTGGGCGTATGAGTGAGGACAACAAACTGAAGCTGTATTACAATATCCGCGAGGTTGCCGGGATGTTGGATATCCCTGAGTATACTCTTCGCTTTTGGGAAAAGGAGATACCGTCGCTCAAGCCGAAGAAGACATCCGGTGGGGCAAGGCAATACACTCGGCAGGATATCGAGCTTATACGTCTTGTCCATCATCTTGTAAAGGAGCAGGGACTCACCATCAAGGCAGCTCGCGAACGTCTCAAAACAAGTCGTCGGCAGGTTGTAGATTCGCAGGATGTCGTGTCGCGCCTGAAGGAAATACGGGCCGAACTTCTGGAGATAAAATCCAAACTTGATGAATTGAATCCTCTTGACTGAGGCTTTATAGGCCTCACGTCAGTATAGGATGGCCGTTTCCTCTTCGGGGAAATGGCTGCTGCGTATGCGCCATTCGTTGGGGTAGAGGTTGTTGGCGCGACTGCCGAGGTTCTTCACGAAGCCGAGCGGGGCGTCTTTGTAGGTGACGAGCACGAATCCGCGTGGCGCGTCGGCGGGTAGTGTGATGGCCTCACGGTGCAGGTAGCGCAAGGCATCGGTGTAGGAGAGCTCGCAGCGGTCGAAGGCCTCGGGACGTAGCGCTGTACTCATGGCCAAGTGGTGGGCGGGCAGGGCATCGCGCCCCTTGAGCTCGGCCAGTGTGATACCCGACTTTATCAGGTATAGTCGCTCGGTGAGCCTGGCGCGCAACGCCTCCATATCGGTGGGGATGGCTATCACCTCGGAGCCTATGGCCTTGTAGGTGTAGGTGGTGCTGGGGGCAAGCCAACTCTTGCACTCGGCGGGTACAACAGGCGTGGGCTGCTTGCTCTTCTTCTCTTTCTTGCTCTTTGCCGCAGGCGTGGCGGTGGATGTCTTGTCTGTGGCTTCTCCCTCAGGCTTTCGCAGTATGGCGAGGAAGAACCCCTCGCCGCGCGTACGTCCGGGAAGGAAACGGTAGGCGTGCGGCACGTCGGGCACGAGGCTCGGGGTGATGCCCCATGACGAGTCGGTGGCTACAGGTAGCAGCTCGGCACCCAGCTCGCCCATCATCCAACGTACGTTCTCCTCATCCTCTTCGGTGTTGAAGGTGCAGGTACTATAGATGAGCAGTCCGCCGGGGCGCAGCGTAGGCCATATATCAGTGAGGATATCGCGCTGGCGTTGCCAGCATACGGCCACGTTCTCGGGGCTCCACTCGGCTACGGCCGTCTCGTCTTTGCGGAACATACCCTCTCCGCTGCAGGGCGCATCGACCAGTATGAGGTCGAAGAGCGGCCCTAATGGAGTGAAGTCGGCCGGGTAGTTCGATGTGACGATGCAGCGCGGGTGTCCCCACTTGGTGATGTTTTCGGCCAGGACTTGGGCACGGGGGCGCATCACCTCGTTGGATACCAACACACAATCGTCAGGCAGCAGCGAGCGCAGCAGTGTGCTCTTGCCCCCAGGGGCGGCACACAGGTCGAGGGCTACGCGGGCATCGGTGAGGTGTTGCCTCACGGCCTGCTCCACAAACATCGACGAGGCCTCCTGCACATAGTAGCAGCCCGCATGCAGCAGCGGGTCGAACGTGAATGCCGGGCGCTCGGGCAGATAATACGCATCGGTTGCCCACGGCACGGGCTCGTAGGGGAGCGTAGCGGTGCATTTGCTGCGGTTGAGGCGGATGCTCACGGCAGGGTCACTGAGCAGTGCCTCGCGGAAAGCGGTGTAGTCGTCGGCCAAAAGTTGGCGCATGCCCTGTTCGAAGGATGATGGTAAATCCATAGGATTGTTGTTTATGGGTACAAATTTACGCAAAGTTTTTCATAATTATCGGTATATTCATGCCTTTTCCGTATATTTGCAGATTGAAACATGGTAGGCCGATGCTTTTTAAGAAGACGATATTTTTTCTCCTCCTGTTGTTCTGCACAGCTTCGTTATGGGCTGTGCCGGCCAAGCGCACTATGCGTGTGGTGGAGCAGCCCGATGGCACGCAGCTTGCGCTGACCGTGTGGGGTGACGAACATTTCCATTGCTTCGTGACGACCGATGGCGTGCCCGTAGTACGTCATGGAGAAGCCTATTACTATGCCCTTTTCGGTGTCGAGGGGCTTGAACCTACGGTCTGGTTGGCTCATGAGCCGGCGCAGCGCAGTGCCAGTGAACAGGCATTCGTAGAGGCGTTGACAGCTGAGGACGATGTTGCCAGCTACACCGCCAAGGCTCGCGGAAGACGCAGTGCAGCTACACGGCAGGCGGCCGAAGTGCCCACGACGGGCGAGGTATATGTGCCCGTGCTGCTGGTGCAATATAAAGACAAGAAGTTTGCACAAGGCGACCCTGTCACAGAGTTCCATGAAATGCTCAATAGTGAAGAGCTGTTTACCGACCGGCAGGGATATGCCAGCGCACGAAAGTATTTTATGGATCAATCGGATGGAAAGTTTGCACCGGTTTTCGAAGTCTTGGGCCCCGTAACTTTGAGCAGGAACATGGAGTATTACGGTGGTAATGATGAGCGGGGCAACGATTTGCATCCGGGCGAGATGATAGAGGAGGCTTGCAGTATAGTCAATTCCATTGCCGATTTCAAGAAGTATGACAACAATGGAGATGGATACGTCGATTTCGTGTATGTGATTTATGCGGGATACGGTGAGGCTTCCAACCCCGATGAGTTGGAGAACACCATTTGGCCGCATGCATCGGGGTTGTCTACGCCCCTGTCTGTCGATGGAGTGAAAGTTCAGCGGTATGCCTGTAGTAATGAGCTCTTTGGTTATCAGGGATATTCGCTTGCGGGCATCGGTACGCTATGTCACGAGTTTTCACACTGTCTCGGGCTCCCCGACTTCTACGATACCTCTTCGGGCGGTGTGGGCTTCGGTATGAATGTGTGGAGTATCATGGATTACGGTTGTTACAATAATGATGGGCATACTCCGTGTGGATATACCGCTTATGAGAAGGACTGTCTCGGGTGGAAACCCCTTGTTGAATTAGACAATCCGGGCACTGTCACTCTTAAGCCGTTGAGCGAGGGGGGGACGGGCTACAAGATTGTCAACGAGGCCAATCCCGATGAATTTTATGTGGTAGAGTATTGTCGTAAGGCGGGTTGGAATGCCGATGCTCCAGCCGAGGGTATGCTGGTGATGCACGTAGACTATCTTGCTTCGGCATGGCGGAACAATGTGGTCAACAATGACCCGTTACATCAGCGCATGACCCTTATCCCTGCCGATGGCAGACTCAACATGCAGACCCTTGCCACCGATGTGTGGCCGGGAAAGAGTGGCAATACGCGGCTGACGACGACCAGCAGCCCCGCCGCCAAGGTATATACGGGAGGGTATATGTATAAGGACATCACCGATATCTCGATGAAGAATGGAGGGGTGACCTTTTCGTTCATGCAGGGGGAATTGCCGGCACCGTGCTTGCATGAGCCTGTCAGCATTCTGCCATCGGGATTTACCATAGCGTGGGACGCACCGGGTGGTGTGACTGAGTATGAAGTGTGCCTTGACCGTCTTGAGAAAAGCCTTTACCTTGTGGATGAAGATTTTGCTAAGGTCAGTAAGGGAAATACCGACATAGGGGCGTTCATGGAACGTTACACCCGGCAGACAGGTTGGTGGGGCCGTGACATCTATGGGCTTGACGGTGCGATACGGATAGGCAGCACTGCGGGTGGAGGGGCGCTGATGACGCCACAGTTTGTGTGTGACTCCACTGCCTTTACTGTAGTCTTCACTATTCGCAAGAGTGCTCCTGAAGATAACGACGCTTTCATGGTGATGGCTGTAGGTGACAGTGAGTGGGGCGATGCTGTATATGGCTATGGAGTGACGGTAGAAGACAAGGAGTGGGCTACCTATTTCATGGTGATAGATACCGTCGGTAGCAATTCGTACCTGTATATTGATACGCGCGAAGATGAGGAGAGCCCGGGGGAGGAGAGCGTAAGGGTAGACCTTGACGACCTGTACCTGTTGCCGGGCGACCGCTCTAAGGAGTTGTCCGAGAATGGCTTCCTGGATGTCTTCAGGCAGGTGGATAGTGCCGTACGTCCTGTGAGTTCTGTGCGATGTGTCAGAGGGCAGGCACAGGCGCGGGGCGCATCGGTGGTGCAGGGGGGCGATGAGGCTTCAACGGAAAGGTACAGCCTTGTGCATGAGGGTGAACGCTATGATGAGGTGCCTATATGCAGGGTGCGCGTGAAGGGCAATCACTATACCTTCAGCGAACTCGATGGCGGCCTCTACCGTAGTCGTGTGCGCAGTGTGAGGGGCGACTTGACATCGCATTATTCCAATGCTGTGGTGGCGCAGCTTACCGACACCTCGTTGCCGCAGACCGATGCTATATCTCATATTTATATAGATGGCGATAGCATGTATATACAGGCCCCTGACTCGGCGGTCGTGTACTATACCACCGATGGTTCGCATCCTACGGCCTACAGCACACGGTATGATGCTCCGTTTGCTTTGGGGCGCAAGATGACTGTGCGTGCCATGGCGCGTCGTGCAGGGTGCCGCAGCTCCGAGGTGGTGGACAGGGCCAACTGGTTTGCACTTGATGGAGCCACCTGGCGTATCGTTTCGACCGTAGAGCCTGCCGTGATGCTCACCTCTGCGATGGACGGTCATGGGTATTCGGGCCATTACACCTTCGGTGATGAGGTGCGGTGCGATACGCTGACCTATGTGCCGGTGGGTGTCGACTCGCATGCCTTCCGCAATGACACGGCTTTGCGCAGCGTGTCGCTTGAGGGTCATTCGCTGCGTAGTGTGGGCGATAGCCTTTTCCACGGTTGTACAGCTTTGAATGCGGTGATATGGGATGTGGATATACCTGTCAAGGATAACCTCTTCGATGGAAAGAGCTACCATAATCTGCTGCTCTATCTTCCCGATACGGCCCACTTGGTCAATCCGCTGATTGATGCGAAGCGTGTGGCGGTCATTAAGGAGGGGAGAAGTGAGGCGTTGGCGTTGGACGGCGAGAAGTCGTTCTATTGTCCGCGTCCGTTCGTTGCCGGTAAGGTGACCTGTCAGCGCAACTTTACGCAGAGCACAGGGGTCGGGGTGTCGGCCGGATGGGAAACCATCGTGCTGCCTTTTGACGTGCAGTATGTGGAGCATGTCGGGAAGGGAGCTATAGCACCGTTCGGCGTAGAGGCTGCCAACCATTTCTGGCTGTCAGAGTTTGGTTGGGATGCTTTTTCTCCGGCAACAGAAATGCGTGCCAATGTTCCCTATATTATTGCTATGCCCAATAATTCGGCTTATGGCGAGCATACATTGAAAGGCAAGGTGACCTTCTCGGCCGAGCAGGCTACGATACATGCTACCGTGGGTGATATGGAGGTTGTAGGTGATGATTTTGCATTGGTTCCGACCTATGTGGAGGTGGAGGCGGCCGATACCGTTTATGCACTCAATCTGTACAAGAGGTTCGGATCGTATGCCGCGGGCAGCGTGTTTGTTCCGGGTGTGTATGCTGTACCTCCGTTCTCGGCCTATATGGTATCTGTCGGCGGGCAGGGCGCTCCGCTGTATCGTATAGCGTCGCCCGATGCGGAAAGTGAGGGCGTGGGGCTGTCGTTTGCCGTGACTGCCCGTGGCGGGGTGGTGTATATCGTTACGCCCGATGACCGCAGGGTGACGGTGTGTGATATGGCCGGTCGCCGTGTGTGTACTATAGACTGCAGGTGCGGTGTCAATGAAGTGACCTCGTTGGACGAAGGTCTGTATATCATAGAAACAACAAAAGTATATGTGGAGCGTTGATAAATATATGAAGGGAATATGTCGCCTGCTTGCTGTGGCGCTGCCCTTGCTGTTCACTGCGTGTGGCGAGGGTGTACGTCCCGTGTTGGGTGAACTGGTGGTCGACAGTGTCACCAGCGATGCTGTCCATTGTCATGTGGAGGTGCTCGATGGTGTCCCCGACGGCTATGCTTTCTACTACGCGACAACGAAGAGCGAGGTCGAGAAGGGCAATGCAGCTTGGGTTAGAGGTACATATGATGCCGCTGTCCTGAGTGCCGGGATTGAGGGCTTGAGACCCAATACCACCTATTACATACGGGCATACGCGATAAATCTCTATGGCCGTACATATACGGCGACCATAGCGACAAGGACGCTCCCCCGGATTCCGATGATGGACGACAATGACTACCCGACAATAGAATAATTACCGAAACGATATAGATGAAAGAATTTGTAATATCCGAGGCGCAGACCGAGCGCGCCGTGCTCGTGGGCCTCATCACGCAGCAGCAGAACGAGCAGAAGACACAGGAGTACCTCGACGAGCTGGCCTTCCTGGCCGAGACGGCCGGGGCCGAGGTGGTGAAGACCTTCACCCAGAAGCTCGATGGCCCCAGTTCGGTGACCTACGTGGGCAAGGGCAAGCTGCAGGAGATACGCGAATATATAGAACTGTGTGCCGAGGAGCCCGAGGAGGACGAGTTTGGCAACCTCCCCCCGAGCCGCGAGGTGGGTATGGTCATCTTCGACGATGAGCTCTCGGCCAAGCAGCTCCGCAACATCGAGGCCGAGCTCAAGGTGAAGATCCTCGACCGCACATCGCTCATCCTCGACATCTTCGCCATGCGTGCCCAGACGGCCAATGCCAAGACGCAGGTCGAGCTGGCACAATATAAGTACATGCTCCCCCGACTCACCCGCCTGTGGACTCACCTCGAGCGCCAGGGCGGTGGCTCAGGTGCCGGTGGCGGTAAGGGCTCGGTAGGTCTGCGTGGCCCGGGTGAGACGCAGCTCGAGATGGACCGCCGTATCATCCTTAACCGCATGTCGCTGCTCAAGAAACAG